>DASYUQ010000033.1 GCA_036001065.1 Candidatus Methylomirabilota bacterium | reverse complement strand
TTCCTAAACTGCGTGCCGGGTGTTCGAGTCACCCCGGGGGCACCACCTCCTTCAAGGACTTACGAGACGGTGGGCGTCTGTTCGCGGGGCGCGATGTGCGCGGGGTAACCGTACCTTTGCGGTTCACCCCCTCCCTTCGGTAACCATAATTTTGAGGCAACGCGCAGATTTGCGCGGGGACCCGCAGACGCAGTAGGCTCCCAGTGCGTCGACCACCACGGTGATGGAGAGGCTCACATGCACAGACACCTTCGTTACCTGATCCTGGCAATCGTCGGGCTCGCCCTGGGTGCCGGGGCCGCCCACGCCACCACGCACGAGTTCTACAAAGGGAAAGTCATCCGCATCGTCGTGGGGTTTGCGGCCGGCGGCGGCTTCGACACCTACGCCCGCGCGATCGGCCGCCACATGGGCAGACACATTCCCGGCAACCCCACGGTCATCGTCGAGAACATGCCAGGGGCCGGGAGCCTGATCGCGGCCAACCACGTCTACATGGTCGCGAAGCCCGACGGCCTCACCATGGGGCACTTCATCGGCGGGCTCTTCATGCTGCAGGTCTTCGGGAAGCCGGGCGTCGAGTTCGACGCCCGGAAGTTCGAATACGTGGGCGTCCCCGTGAAAGACAATCCGACCTGCGTGTTCACCCGGGCGAGCGGTATCACCAGCATCGAGAAGTGGCTCGCCGCCAAGACACCGGTCAAGGTGGGCGCCGTCGCTCCGGGTTCCACCACCGACGACGTGCCCAAGCTCTTGATGGCAGCCATCGGTGTTCCGCTCCAGGTCGTCTCGGGCTACAAGGGGACGTCGGCGATCCGGCTGGCGGCCGAGAGCGGTGAGGTGGCGGGCGGCTGCTGGGGCTGGGAGTCGATCAGGGCCACGTGGCGAAAGGGGATCGAAACGGGCGAGGTGGCGGTGGTGCTCCAGACGGCGCCCCAGCCGGCCCCCGACATTCCCAGCGTGCCGCTGGCGATGAACTTCGCCAAGACCGACGAGGCGCGCCAGCTCATCAAGGTCGGAATCCAGGACGCGGGCGCCATCACCCGCCCCTTCGTCGTGACGCCAGGCACGCCCCAAGACCGCGTGCAACTCCTCCGCAAGGCCTTCCTGGACACGCTGAAGGACCCGGAGTTCCTGACGGAGGCGCAGAAGACCAAGCTCGACGTCGAGCCCATGAGCGGAGAGGAGCTCGAACGCACCGTCCGGGGGCTCTTCAAGCTCGAGCCGGCGTTCGTCGCCAAGCTGAAGGACATCCTCAAATAGGCGCGGCGAGGGTCACTCGACGAGGCAACGTGTCCTCAGATCGTCCTCCCGCCGCGGGGAGAGGGGCTTCACAGTTCGTCTAGTGCCGTTCCAACTTGTTGATACTAAATCTGTCCACGAACGACGTACACGGTGCCTTCCTAGGCGCGAATAGTTGGAACGGCACTAGGGGATGCGGCCGCCACGCCACAAAAAGCCCATGCTCCGCGAAATCAGATACCCGGAGTCTCACCGGCCCGAACGCTCAAGCTACAAAGCTTCACCGACGCGCCGGCGCGGGGGCTTCGGCCACGACGTGGATGACACGCAGGCCGAACTTCCGCTCGGCCCGGTGCACCAGGTCCAACTTCAGCCAGCGGGAAACGCCCGGCGGCAATGTGCAGATGACGAGGGTGTGGTAGCCAGGGTGCATAAGCAGTTCGTCGGTGATCGCCTGCAGCGGCTCTGGCACCCCAACGGCAGTACGGAAAACTCGCGCTCCCGCCTTCTCTTCGAGTACCGTCTTTGCTGCTTCGGCGCGATGCCTTGCTACGTCTACCGTTTCGCCCTCCCACGTGAACGTCAAACCGGGCGCTTCCGGTACGAGCACGGCGAACTCCGCTGCGGGGTCCTCCGCGACCAGCGCACTCACTTTGCGCTGGAGGTCGGGGCTCAAGGCGGTCTGATGGGTGACGACGAGATACCTCGACATATATCCACCTCCGTCATGAACCTCGGTCGTCGATGGCGGCTATTATTCTCAAAGCCTTCTCGCGATGCTTCGCGAGGCGATCCACCCCCCGGTCCAGGCGGCCGTTTATTCGCTACGGGATGTTCCACAGTAGGTAGACAGTCATGGCCGTTCCCAGGAGGGCGGTGCCATAGCATAGGACGGCGATGAGCGCGGTCAGATGCTTCAGCTGCAGGCCATCGTAAAGCGTGTAGCGAAAGCGATGGGCCCAGTGGAAGAGAGGCAAAGAGATGAGCACGAAGAGGTAGAGTCGCGTCACGGGGTGCTTCAGAAGGCCGTGAAGGGTCTCGTAGCGCGGCGCCTCAAGCCACCCCAGGGGAAAGGCCAGCCCGGTCAGGAAGAGATGGACCGGGAACAGGAGGGCGGCGACCGTCCCCCCCGCGCTGAACAAGAGCCAGAGAAACGGCGTGATCGGTCTCACCCTCTATCCCCGAAGCAGAATAAGCGCCACGGCACCGGAAAGAGAAAGCCAGGCCGCGTAGTTCAGGCCAATAACGACCCAGTCGGGCGCCCGCTTGCCCCGCAACCGCACCACCATCGCTTTGGGAGCCAGATTGAACCAGGTGACGGCATGGAAGAGGATGAAGACAAACGCTACGCCGTGGAGGGCGAGGAAGAAGAGCGTCCCCAGGCACGCGAGGAAGTGAGCATAGGCCTCCGGGCCTTGCACGAGGGCGCGGAGCTGCCAGAGATAGACCACCGCGAAGAAGGCCACGAAGACACTCGTGAGCTCACGCAGGACGAAGCCGGTGTAGGTTGGGTTCTGTAACCACCACCAGACCGAGACGCGGCGACGGTACCAACGCGGATGGTACAGGGTGTGGCGGGTCTCGGCGCTCATCTCGTTCCCCAGGGGAGGAGGACCGCCTTGAGCCAGTGGGTCGCCGCTGTGAGCTTGTACTGCTGGATGGCGCCCGCGGGGTCCACGTTCTTGGGGCACACTTTCGTACACTCCCCAACGAAGGTGCACTGCCAGATGCCGTCTTTGCCGGAGAGGATCTCGAGGCGCTCCGCGGCCCCCTCGTCGCGGGAGTCCATGTTGTAGCGCTGGGCTAGAGCAATGGCCGCCGGACCGATGAAGCTCGGTTCGAGCCCATAGATGGGACACGCGGAGTAGCAGAGCATGCAGTTGATGCACATGCTGAACTGCTTGTAGGTGTCGAGCTCGTCGGGAGTTTGCAGGTATGCCCCCTCTGCGAGAGGCCTCTCCTCCTTTCGGATGATCCAGGGCTTCACCTTCTTGAGCTTCCGCATGAAGTCGCTGAGCTCCACCACCAAGTCACGCACCACGGGAAAATAGTCCAGGGGCTCCACCCGGACGGGGCCGGGCAAATAGTCGGAGAGGAAGGCCGCGCACGTGAGCTTCGGTGTGCCGTTCACCTTCATTCCGCAGCTGCCGCAAACGCCCATCCGGCAGGACCACCGGAAGGAGAGGGACCCGTCCAGCCTATCCTTGACGTAGTTGAGGGCGTCCAGAACCACCCAGTCCTTCCGAAAGGGAACCTCATAGGTCTGGAAGGTCGGCTCAGCCTCCTGCTCTGGTCGATAGCGCGCCACCGTCAGAGCAACCGTCGGCTCCATCCCCTCTCTACCTCCCGTAGACGCGTTTGCCCGGCGGCCAGCGTGTGATGGTCACCGGCACGTATTCGATCCGGGGAGGGCCGCCCTCGACCCGATAAGCCAGGGCGTGCGTCAGGAACTGCTGGTCGTCTCGCTCCGGGTAGTCGGTGCGCTGGTGCGAGCCGCGGGACTCCGTCCGTCGGAGGGCGGAGTGGACGATCGCCTCGGCCACATCCAGCATGTAGGAGAGCTCCAGCGCTGCGGTCAGCTCCGTATTGAAGGTGTAGCTGTGGTCGTCCAGCGAGAGCTCTTGGAATCTCTCCTGCAGGCTCTGGAGCTTCTCCGCCGCCTTTTGGAGGATCGTGCTCGTCCGGTAGATGCCCGCGCTATCCTCCATGGTTTCCTGCATCTCCGTCCGCAGCGTGGCGACCCGTTCGGTCCCGCCCGTCTTGCGCAGGAACTTTGCCTCGAGCCGCCGCTGCTCGTCATGGGCCTGGGCCAGGATGGACGGGCTCGGCTCCTTTTGCTTGGCAGCGAAGCTCGCGGCCGCCTTGCCGGCCCGCGCGCCGAAGACCAGGATTTCGGTGAGCGAGTTGGAGCCCAGCCGGTTGGCTCCGTTGATGCTCACGCAGGCGGCCTCGCCCGCGGCATAGAGCCCCGGCAGCGGCGTCGCGCAGCGTATGTCTGTCGAGATGCCGCCCATCATGTAGTGGACGACGGGGCGGACGGGGATCATTTCCTTGACCGGATCGATGTTCATGTACTTCAGGCACAGCTCCCGGACGAACGGGAGCTTCTTGTCGATGATCTTCTCTCCCAGGTGACGGATGTCCAAATGGACGTAATGGCCGTATCGCCCTTCAAGCGTGCGATCCTTCTCCTGTTCCTTGACGAAGGCCTGGGAGAGGCGGTCGCGGGGGCCCAGCTCCATCGAGCGCAATACCGGCTTCGGCTCGGGCTTGCCCAAGTCGTAATCCTGGAGGTACCTGTAGCCGTCCTTGTTGAGGAGCCATCCACCTTCCGACCGGGCCGCCTCGGTGATCAAGATCCCGGTGAAAGGAAGCCCAGTGGGATGGTACTGGACGAACTCCATGTCTTTGAGCGGCGCGCCCGCGCGATAGGCGAGGGCCATGCCGTCGCCGTTCTTGATGTTCGCGTTCGTCGTAAAGGGAAAGACCTTGCCGCAGCCTCCCGTACAGAGGATGACGGCCTTGGCCGTGATGGCCTGGATCTTGCCGGTCGCCAGCTCGATGGCCACCAGCCCCTGGCAGCGCCCGTCGTCCACCAGGAGCTTCGTGACGAACCACTCGTCGTACCGCTGGATCGCGTCGTACTTGAGGGTGGTCTGAAACAGCGCGTGGAGCATGTGGAAGCCCGTCTTATCGGCGGCGAACCAGGTGCGCTCGGCCTTCATGCCCCCGAACGGACGCACGGCGATGTGGCCGTCCGGCTCCCGGCTCCAGGGGCAGCCCCAGTGCTCCAGCCGGAGCATCTCCTCGGGAGCCTCTCTGACGAAGGCCTCGACCGCGTCCTGGTCGCAGAGCCAGTCCCCGCCCGAGATCGTGTCGTACGCGTGCTCGTCCAGGCTGTCCCCGGCCTTGATCACCGCGGCGGCTCCACCCTCCGCCGAGACCGTGTGGCTGCGCATGGGATAGACCTTGGAGATCACGGCGACGCGGAGGTTCGGATGCGTCTCGGCCACGGCGATGGCGGCGCGCAGGCCCGCCCCGCCGCCGCCCACTACGAGCACATCGCAGGTGAACAGATCCATGACTCTCGCTTGGAAGGCCTGACGCGCCTTTGGGCTTTGGTTTCGAGGTGGACGCTACACCGCCGCCATACCCACCGTCAAGGCTTGCGGACCGCTCTAATCGGCGTGGGACGCTCTCCTACAGTTTCGTCAAGGCGGCTCTGCAGCCGTCGGGGGCCAGATTCCATAAGACGAAGCAGCGCGCTGGGAGTCCGATGAGAGAGGGCCCCAAGCCCGCAGACCAGGTGTTCGATGCGCCTGCGGCATTAATGCCCGGGGGCGCCAATCCATTGAGTCACTGACGAAGCTTGCCGGCGCCTCGCCACAGGTCGGTGTTCGAAGGTCAAATTCTGTGAAGTTCGCCACTGCGATGAAGTGGGCGCTCCGGCGGTCGGAACCACCGGAGCGCCACAGGTCGCGGCTACTTCTTGGGTGAGCTCGGCTGGGGCTGTCCTGGTCCTGGCTTGCCCTGCCCCCCGCCGGGTTGCCACGGCTTCGGCTGGTCCTTCGGCTTGTCCATTGAGGTCACCCCCTCCCGGTGTCGGTGAGTCCGCACTTACATCCATCATATAGGGGGGCCCGGCCTCTCCGAAGCTTCGAAAACGCCCGCGCGTGCATGCCTGGGAAGACTCATAAGTTCAATTGGTTACGTGCCATCTCCTCAGTCACGACTACGAGATCGTGGCGTCGGGGTCAGGCCGCTCGGCGGCGTCGCCTGTCCGGGCTCGCCTTGGCGGGCGGCCGCTTGAGCGACTTCAGGGTCGACTTCAGCGTGGGCAGGACCTCCTTGGCGTAGAACGCGAAGAATCCCGCCTGGTCCGGGCCCACCTGGTGAATGACGACGTGGTCGAACCCCGCCTCCACGTACTTCGCGATCGCGGCGACGTGCTTCTCGGGGTCGGGCCCGCAGACGATCTCCCTGGCGACCGCGTCTGCCGTCACCAGCTTGGCCGCGTCCTCGAAGTGCTGGGGCAGCGGCAGCTCCCACGACAGCGAGCTCTCCATGGCGGCGGTCGGCCAAACCCGATGCGCGGTCTTGCGCGCCGATTTCTCGTCCCGGGCCCAGCAGACGGTGACACTCCCGTAGCGGGGCCGGCCTCGCCCACCCGTCGCGTCGAAGGCGCGGACGTACTCCGCTTCGGGGCCGGTGGCGATGAGGCCGTCGGCGAGGCGGCCTGCCACCTCGGCGCTCCTCAGGCCGCCGGCGGCGATCAGCAGCGGGGGCGGCTTCTCCGGCCGGGTGTAGAGCCTGGCGTTCTCCACCGTGAAGTACCGGCCGTGATGGCTGTGGTTCCCGCCCTTCCACAAGAGGCGGATGACCCCGATGGCCTCCTCCAGGCGCGCCTGTCTGACCTCTGTTTCCGGCCAGCCCTGCCCTACGATGTGCTCATTGAGGTTCTCCCCGGTCCCCACGCCCAGAAAGAAGCGTCCCGGCATCATCGCCGCCGACGTGGCCGCCGCCTGGGCCACGACGGCGGGATGTAGGCGCGTGGTGGGGCACGTCACCCATGTGCCCAGCCCGAGCTTTTCGGTGGCGTGGGCTATCGCGCCGATCACGCTCCAGACGAACGGGCTCTGGCCCTGGGCCTCGACCCACGGGTGGAAGTGGTCCGAGATCGTCGCGAAGGCAAACCCGTGCTCCTCGGCCATTTGTGCGTAACGGACGAGGTCGTTCGGCCGATGCTCCTCGCTCGACAGCTGGTAACCGATCTGAAGCGCCATCGCTCGCTTCTAGTGCCGTTCCAACTTGTTGGTACTAAATCTGGCCAGGAACGACGCGAGGCGGTTGCGCAAGAAGCGTTTACCCTTCCCCGTCTTCAAGAACCGTTACCGGCGAAACGCATCATCGCCACTCAGGCAGGCCTCGTAGTACACGAGTACCAGTGGCCGTCGGTAAGCGGTCGCGCGCACCTTTCCGTCGGCGTGCAGCTTGATTCGGGTGCGGAGGTCGTGCGTCGTTCCGGTGTAGAGCCGTTGATCTCGATCACTCCGCAACACGTACGTGTAGTACACGGCGCCTCCCTTGGCGCGAATAGTTGGAACGGCACTAGGCGGCCCTTGGTCCGCCCCCCTGGCGCCGCTCGGCCTCGGCGGCCATGCGATCACCGATCGATTCCAGATTTTCCTTATCCAGCTTCTTCGCGAGCTTGAACATCTCGTCCTCTTCCTCTTCCACATGATGCTCGATCAGCTCCTTGAGGACCGTCATCTTGGCGTCGAAGCGCTCGTCCTCCGGATCGACCTTCGGAAGCTCGGCGACGACCAGCTTGACCACGTGGTGCTCCTCGTAGGCCTCGAGCACCATCTCCTCGGCCTTCTTGGTCTCCAGGCCCCGGACCGCCGGGTAGAAGCTCTCCTCCTCCAGCATCATGTGGAGCTCGAGGCTTTGTTTGATCCCCCCCATGAGCTCCTTGCGCTCGTCCGGGTCCTCGCTCTTCTCGACCTTCTTGAACAGCGCCTCGACCTCGCGGTGCTGCTTCGTGAGTAGCTTGATCGGGTCCATCTCCGTCCTCCTCCGGGGAGTCTCTCGCGTGGAATGCACACACCATGCCGGTACGCTGGGATGGAGTCTCTCGTCGAGCCCACGATCGGGTGCCGGTTCACGGCGCCGTTCCGCGAGCAACGGAAGGACGTCGTCCATCGCGTCCGCGCGATGATCCGCGGCCTCGTTCTCACCGGCCCGCCATTTGCACATGGCCAGCTTCTTTACTGAAGGTGGACACGTGGCGTGAGCTCTTCCGGCGGATGAACCGTGAGTACGGGCGCCGCGGTCGGGCCGTTCTACTGCCCTGCTGACCAGAAGCTTTGTCTCGACCGCGATTTCTTTCGCGCGCTTCGCGACCGCCTCGGCGCGCCGCCGCGTCGACAGGACGGCGGCCAACGCGCTGTCGGTGCGCCAGGAGCTCCAGGCGGGGCACCAGCATCCCTTGATACCGAGAGGCGGCGGGACGGCCACGCGGCTAGCGCGGGTGTTCGCGCTTGACGTACTCTAGCGGGTATATCGCGAGGATCCCATCATGCCCGGAACGTACGAGCTGGCTCGTCTCTTCAAGCGGAATCCGGCTTCGCCCGCGGCCCGTCCATGAACGTGCCCCGCTTCGGCCTGAACCGGTTCGACTCCCGCTCCGTTGAGGCGTTCGCCGCGGACGTGCGACGCGCGGAGATGCTCGGCTGGGATGCGGCATTGCAGCCGGACTCGCAGCTCCGGCGCCGCGACACCTACGTCTTGCTCGCCGCGGCGGCCCAGACGACGGAGCGCATCGTGCTGGGGCCCCTCATCGCGAATCCCGTGAACAGACACCCGACCGTGACCGCGTCCGCGATCGCGACGATCGACGAGTTGGCCCCCGGTCGCACGCTGCTCGGCTGGGGCGTCGGCGATACGGCAGTCCGGCTGGCGGGGCTCCGGCCGGCGCGCGTCAAGGAGCTCGAAGCGAGCACGCGTCTGATGCACGCGCTGCTGGATGGCGAATCGGTCGACGTCGGGGCGGCGCGACCGGCGCGCCTGCCGCACCACCGGCCGGTGCCGATCTGGATCGCCGCTGGTGGCCCCCGCACGCTCCGCATGGCCGGCGGTGTCGCCGATGGCGTCTTCATGCGGGTCGGCACGCATCCGGCGAACATCGCGACGGCGGTCGACACCATCCACGCGGGCGCGGCTGACGCCGGGCGGGACCCGTCGGCCGTCCGCCTGGGTGCCGTGTTCCACACCGTGCTCGTCGACGATCCGGACCGCGCGATGACGATGGCCAAGTCCATGGCGGCCGGCTACTACGAGTATTCGCCGACCCTGTTCGACCCTCCGCGCCTGGTCTGGACGGGGCCGGATCCGGAGACGCTGAAGCGCCGGCACCAGGTCTGGCCCGATTTCCACCATGCACCAGATCTGGAGGCGAGCGGTCGAGTCGTCGACTTCCTGCCCGCGAGCGCCGCCGATGCGTTCAGCCTGCGCGGCGGACCGAGCGAGGTGGCCGAGCGGCTGATCGGCGTGCTGCGCTCGGCGCCGGCCGAGTTCGACTACGTCGTCCTGCATCCGATCCCGAACCCTCCGACGCCGGACGACCCCGAGCGCGGCTACATGGCGCGGATGGCGCGGGAGGTGCTCCCCCGCGTGCGTCGCGGGCTGGGCGAGCGGTAGCCGCCCGTCAATTGACGACGATGACCTCACGTAGCGAACGAACACCGGGCGGGCTGCTGGAGGCCGTCGCCCTGGCCGTCCTAGTGGGGGGCTGCGCGGGCGCACCGGCCGCTTCCGCCCCCCCACACGTCTCGGAGACCCCGCTCATCCCGGTCACGACCTTCTTCGCAAACCGCGACTCCAACTACGACTACCGGGTGTCCCCAGACGGCCGGCGACTGGCCTGGATGGCTTCCGCGGGCGGCCGGCTCACCGTGCACTTCCGCGAACTGGACGGCGGCGAGGTCGGCGTCATCGACACTCCCTGGAGGCGAAGCCTTCGAACGTTCCGCTGGGCCGCCGATAGCCGCCACGTGCTCTTCGAGCAGGACCGCGACGGCGACCAGAATCAGCACGTCTACGCGGCCGACACGGAGCGGCCGGGCGAGCAAGCGATCGACCTCACGCCCATCGGCGCCGCGCGGGCCGCGATCCATCGGGTCCTCCTCGCTGATCCGTGGCACATCCTCGTCCTCCAGAACCTGCGCACGCGCCGGGTCTTCGATCTCGTCCGCATCGACGTCCGCACTCGCCAAGGGGTCGTCGTCGGCGAGAACCCCGGTGATGTCATTCAGTGGATCACGGATCTCCACGGGCAGCTACGCGGCCGGATCCGGGACGTCGGCGACGGCCAGCGAGTCGTGGAGTGGCGGAACGGCGACCAGTGGCGGCCGCGGCTGCGTCTCGATCTGGAGGAGTGGTTCACCGTAGTGGGCTTCACCCCCGAGGGGCGGGCGGCCTGGGTCCTCACCAACCATGAGCGCGACCGCATCGCCCTCGTCCGCTTGGATCTCGAGACCGGCCGACGGACGCTCGTGCACGAGCATCCCCGGGTTGATGTGGAAGTGGCCGTCGCCAGCGAGGTGACGGGTGAGCTGCTCTACGCGGCCGCCTTTCCCAACTACCAGGACGTCCGTTTCTTCGA
Organism: Candidatus Methylomirabilota bacterium; assembly: GCA_036001065.1. Taxonomy (NCBI): domain Bacteria; phylum Methylomirabilota (SeqCode); species Candidatus Methylomirabilota bacterium. The sequence continues at coordinate 101,709 of DASYUQ010000033.1, read as the reverse complement.
CGCCGCCCTCGGCAAGGCGTTCGAGGCCATCCGCGCCGGAAGGCCTGCGGGCTTCGGGCTGCTCAGCCGCGACCTCGCCGGGCGGTTCAGCACCATCGAGGCTTACACCGACCGCGGGTCCACCTTCTGGCTCGTCGACGCGACGACCGGGCAGGGGATGCTCCTCGGCCGCTCGGCCATTGCCCGCCACGCCGACGCCCTGGCGCCGGTCGAGCCCGTGTCCTTCCCCAGCCGCGACGGGCTCACTCTTCACGGCTACGTTGCGCGCCCGCGCGGCTGGGACCGTCGCGCCGCTCCCATGGTCCTGCTGGTTCACGGCGGGCCGTGGGCGCGCGATTACTGGTACTACTCGCCCGTCGTGCAGCTCCTCGCCAACCGCGGCTATGTCGTGCTGCAGGTGAACTTCCGCGGCTCCAACGGCTACGGGCGCCGCTTCCGGGAGGCGGCAGTCGGGGAGTTCGCCGGCAAGATGCACGCCGATCTCCTCGACGCGGTCGACTGGGCCGTGCGACGCGGCGTCGCGGAGGCGCGCCGGGTGGGCATCATGGGCTGGAGCTACGGTGGCTACGCGACGCTGGTGGGCCTGACCTTCACGCCTGACGTGTTCGCCTGCGGCGTCGACATCGTCGGGCCCTCGAATCTGGTCTCGATGCTGGAGACGCGACATACCTACTGGACGTGGCACGCGCTCCGCTCGTACTGGCACAAGTACGCCGGCGATCCCGCCCGAGCCGAGGACCGCCGGCGCCTGGAGGCCAAGTCACCGCTCTTCGGCGCCGAACGCGTACAGCGTCCGCTCCTGATCGTGCACGGGGCCAACGATCCGAACGTCAAGCTGCAGGAGTCGGATCAGATGGTGGAGGCGCTCCGCCGGGTGGGCAAGGAGGTCGAGTACATCGTGTTCGCCGACGAGGGGCATGGCAGCTTCGACTGGCGCAACAACGTCAAGCTCTTCGAAGCCGTCGAGCGGTTCCTCGCCCGCCACCTCGGCGGCAGGGGGGCCGTTCCGGAGCCGCTCTCCGGAAAATAAGAGGATGGCGTTTGCAGAAGACGCGGGGAATTCGTTACGATGTCGCACTCCTTCGAGAATCGGCCGGGAGAGGTGGACAGACATGAACGAGCGACGTGACTTCCTCCGCCAGTCCGGGTCCCTGCTGGCCGGCGCCGCCGTCTTTGGCGTGTCCGGGTCGGCCAGCGCCCAGCAGAAGATGGTCTTCAAGGCCTCCGACGTGCACCCGCTCGGCTACCCGACGGTGGAAGCCGTCGTCCGCATGGGCAAGAAGCTCGAGGGCGCCACCAACGGCCGCCTCTCCGTCCAGATGTTCCCGGCCATGCAGCTGGGCGGCGAGAAGGAGATGCTCGAGCAGACCCAGGTGGGGGCGCTCCAGATCTGCCGGGTGAGCGTCGGCCCGGTCGGCACGATCGTCGACGAGCTCAATGTGTTCAACCTGCCGTTCGTCTTCCGCGACGAGGCGCACATGCGGAAGGTGATCGACGGCCCCATCGGGGAGGAGCTCATCGAGAAGATCACCAACGCGCCCAACTCGCGCCTGGTGGGCCTCGGCTGGATGGACGCCGGCACCCGCAGCGTCTACGCGAAGAAGCCCTTCAAGGCCCCCGCGGACCTGAAGGGCCAGAAGATCCGCATGATGGGCAACCCGATCTTCGTCGAGACCATGAACGCCATGGGTGGCAACGGCATCTCGATGGGGTTCAACGAGCTGTACAGCGCGCTGCAAACGGGCGTGGTGGACGGCGCCGAGAACAACCCTCCCACGCTGCTCACCCACAACCACTACCAGGTCAGCAAGTACTACAGCCTCACCGGCCACCTCATCATCCCGGAGATCTTCGTGTTCTCGCGCCGGACGTGGGACACGCTGTCCAGGGAGGATCAGGCGCTCGTCAAGAAGGTCTCCCGCGAAGCCCAGTCGGAGCAGCGCGAGCTGTGGGACAAGATGGTCACCCAGTCGGTACAGAAGCTGAAAGCTTCCGGCGTGCAGTTCGTGGAGGTCGACAAGAAGGCGTTCTACGAGGCCACCCGGCCGGTGCGCGACAAGTACGGGTCGAAGTGGACGGCGCTGGTCAAGCGCATCGAGGAGACCCGGTGACGTGGGTGTCAAGGCTCACTATGCCGCGGCCATGGAAGGGCTGTACGTGGCCTGCGTCGTCATCTCCGGCGTGAGCCTGGTCGTCATCACGCTGATCATTCCCTACGGCGTCTTCATGCGCTACGTGCTGAACGCCGCCGCCTCCTGGCCCGAGCCGGCCGCCGTCCTTCTGATGATCGTGTTCTCGTTCCTGGGCGGCGCGGCAGTGTACCGCGCCAACATCCACATGGCGGTGCGGGCGATCGTGGACTCGGTGGACGCGCGCATCCGCCGGGGGTTGTCGTGGCTGGTGGACGCCGCCATGACGGTGACCTGTCTCTTCATGGTCGTGTGGGGCGTCCAGCTCGTGCGCGCGACCTGGCACCAGGTGATCGCGGAGTTCCCGCTGTTGTCGGTCGGCGTCACCTACGCTCCGCTGCCGCTCGGCGGTATGGTGACGCTGCTCTTCATCGTCGAGCGTGTGTGGATCGGCGACCCGCCGCCGACCTCCGTGATGTACCGCGACCAGGCCGAGGCGCTGGAGTAGGAGGGGGGCGGTGGATGCGCTCGTCCTCCTCGGCTCGTTCTCGGCTCTCTGCGCGATGGGCATGCCGGTCGCCTACACCCTGGGCCTGTCCTGCCTGATCGCCGCGCTCTGGGTCGACATCCCGCTGGAAGCGGTGATGCTCAAGATCTCGGATGGCACCGACGATTTCGCGCTGCTGGCCATCCCGTTCTTCGTGCTGGCCGGTGCCATCATGGCCGAGGGCGGCATGGCCACCCGGCTGGTCAACCTCGCGAAGGTCCTGGTCGGCTTCATCCGGGGCGGGTTGGCGGTGGTGAACGTGCTGGCCTCCACGTTCTTCGCGGGCGTCTCCGGCTCGTCGGTGGCCGACACCGCCTCGATCGGCACCGTCATGATCCCGCAGATGGTGAAGGCCGGCTATTCCCGCGTGTTCGCCACCAACGTCACTATATGCGGCTCGGTGCAGGCGGTGCTCATCCCCCCCTCCCACAACGCGGTCATCTACTCGCTGGCGGCCGGCGGCACGATCTCGATCGCCCACCTCTTCCTGGCCGGCGTCTTCCCGGGGCTGCTGTTCGGCTTCTGCCTGATCGGGCTGATCTTGATGACGGCCTACCGGCGCGGCCTGCCGAAGTCGGAGCCCGTCCCGCTGCGACAGGCGTTCAAGATCGCCCTCGACGCCGTCTGGGGCCTCATCACCATGGTCATCATCCTGGGCGGGATCCTCGGGGGCGTGTTCACGGCCACCGAGTCGGCCGCGGTGGCTTGCGTGTACGCCTTCTTCGTCACCATCTTCATCTATCGCGACTACAAGTGGCACGACCTGCCCCGGCTGATTCACCGCACGGTGAAGACGGTGGCAATGGTCATGATGCTGATCGGCTTCTCGGCGGCGTTCGGGTACATGATGGCGATCATGCAAATCCCGACGCGGGCGACCGAATTTTTCCTGACGCTGACCACGAACAAGTACGCGATGCTTTTTCTCGTCAACGTTCTCCTGCTGGGCCTGGGCACATTCCTAGACCTGGCCCCCATGATTCTGATCTGCACGCCGATCCTGCTCCCGGTGGTGGTCAAGCTGGGGGTCGATCCGGTGCACTTCGGCATGATCTTGCTGGTCAACGGCGGTATCGGGCTGATCACGCCGCCGGTGGGGCCCACCCTCTTCGTGGGCTGCGCGTTGGGCCGGGTGACGATCGAGGAGGTGTCGCGCGAGCTCTGGCCGTTCTACGCTGCCATGCTGTTCGCGTTGTTGCTGGTCACATACCTCCCCGCCCTCTCGCTCTGGCTGCCCAGCCTGATCAAGTTTTGACTACCCTACAGATACTGGCCGGGCCCGGATGCCTCGGCTTCGCCCGGCGCCCCCGGGGAGCCCGGGGGCAATCCTCGGCGACGCATCTCCTCGAACTGGGCCCGGGCCTGCATGTGCTGCGCCCACAGGGCGGCCTGAATTCCGTGGAACAGCCCTTCCAGCCACCCCACCAGCTGGGCCTGGGCGATGCGGATTTCCGACTCGCTGGGCGTCCCTTGAAGGGGGATCGCGAGCGTGCCGAGCTCCTGCTGCAGATCCTCCGACAGGCCCTCCTTCAGCTCCGCCAGCGCCCGGTCGTATATCTCGCGCAGGCGTTTCCGACCGGCCTCGTCCAGAGAAGACTGCCGGACCTCTTGCAACAGCTCTCGGATCATCGACGCGATCCGGAGCAGTTTCGCCGGCTGGGAGACGAACTCCCCTGACTCCCGCCGCCCTTGACCGGGAACGATGATTTCGGGATCTCGCTCGCCCATCGGTCCGCCTCCCCCGAGCCGCTGCCCGTCAACGATTAACACACTCACCGGCGTGAAGCATCCTTCCGCGGGAGCCTGCGGGACGGCGCGCCGCTTCCGTCCGAGGGCCTCAGCTCAGGACCGGCATCGGTCGACGGTCGCCACCGGAGCCACAGGTGACTTCACATGCTCGGGGCGGATGCCGATCCCGACGAGCCAAGCCGGGATCCGTCGCAGCAGCGGGATGATTCCGATGAGACGGAGTGCCAGCGGCGGCTTCAACGGCCTCGTGCTGCCCAGCACTGACTTGATGACCCGGTTCTGAATCACCACCTGGATCCGCTGCGTCAGTCGCGTAGGCAGCTGGCGGCGCCTTTGCACCTGGTGTAAGTGGTGGACCGTCACCCGGCGCTCGCACAATGACGCCGCCAGGACATTGGCGGCGGCGACCGCGTCCTGGATCGCCAGGTTGATGCCGACCCCGCCGATCGGGGACATCGCGTGAGCGGCATCGCCGATGCAGAGCAGGCCCGGACGATACCAGCGGGAGACCCGGTCCACCTGCACCGTGAGCAGCTTCACATCGTCCCAGGCCCGGAGCTCGCCCGCCTGGCCCTTCGCAAACGGCGCCAATCGCGCCACCCTCTGGCGGAAGGATTCCAACCCCGCCGCGCGAATCTCGTCGAACTGGCCCTTGGGGATCACGTAGCCACACTGCCAGTACTCGCCGCGATTGATCATGATGAAGATCTGCCCGAGCTCGAAACGGCCCATGGTCTGGCCGGTGTCGTCCGGCGCGCGGGGGAGGCGGAACCAGAGGACGTCCATGGGGGCACCCAGCTCCGTCACCGGCAGGCCCGCCTTTTCGCGGACCGCGGAGTGCCGGCCGTCGGCGGCGACGACGAGATCGGCGCGGATCGCGATCGGGCCGTTCCTGCTCACCGCCTGCACTCCGGCCACGCGCCCCGACTCCTCGAGGAGCCCGGTCACCTCGGCCTGCATTTGCAATCGGAACGTGGGGTAGCGGGCGGCCTGACGGGCCAGGAAGTCGAGGAAGTCCCATTGCGGCATGAAGGCGAGGAACCGGCAACGCGTCGGCAGGTGAGTGAAGTCGGCGATCGGCACCGCCACGTCGCCGATCTGCGCCGTCAGCTCGCGAACTTCCTGGTGCGGCAGCCGCAAGAGGCTGTCCAGCAATCCGAGCTCGTGCATGACCTCGAGCGTCGACGGGTGGATCGTGTCGCCGCGGAAATCCCGCAGGAAGTCCGCGTGCTTCTCGAGAACGAGGACGCTGACCCCGGCGCGCGCCAGCAACAGTCCGAGCATCATCCCGGCTGGCCCGCCACCCGCGATGCAGCAGTGCACCCGACCCCGGTCACCCGCCATGTCGGCCGCCCCAGCGTGTCCGGATTCACGCGCGCGCGGACGGCAGCATGGTGCCCTCCGGGAACCGCTCCGCCTGGGGCGCGTAGGCGTACATCGCCTCGGGGTCGACGCGCATCAACACGACGTTGTCGCTCCAGCCGAACGGGCTCTACGACGACCGCCGCGACAATCGTCTCGACGTCGCGGACGGCCCGTTGGTGACCATACGGGCCAGCGCCTGGTTCTGACGTCGCTCTGGTTGCAAATCTTACCCGAGCTGCCGTCGGGCCGACGGTATGCCTCTTGCTGACCTCTTTCGCTCCGACGAGACCGCGATGGCTCCGCGGCTTCGGCGCGTAAAGCGCACCGTCCGACCGGTGCCGCGCTCGGCAGCGCCCGAGCAGCGGAGGAAAGGAGCGCAGGAGTATGAAAGTTCACGTTGGCGCACGGTTGTTCGCGTTTGTCATGGCCGCCGTCTTCGTGGCGAGCCAGGCCGCCGCCCAAGTGCAGGGCCCCCCCTCGCAGACGCCGGGCCCCGAGCCGCGCCGCGGGGCGCCGGCCGCCCTCGTCCTTCCCGTGGTGGGGAAGGCGGATGCCACTTCGGGACAAACATTTCGCGGCACGCTGAGCGTGCAGCGCTTCGCCTCGAGAACCAATGCTGACGGATCCCCCCAGGCCGTCGCAGTGGCGATGATCACCGGGACCGTGGTGGACGCGAACGGGACCCCCCTCAGTTCATTCCTCAAGGGCCCCGTCGAGATACCGGTCACGGTCAGCCAGCGCGTGTCCACTGGCCTGGCCCCGTCGGGGCAGGCGGCCAGACCGGTTGGCGAGGCCGAACCACTGGCGCCTCCGGACGACGTCATACTCGCCCAAGAGACGTGCGGAGTGCTGAATCTCGAGCTCGGTCCGATTCCGCTCGTGCTCGACGTGTTGGGGGCCATCGTCAACTTCACGACAGGCCCCATCTCGCTCGATATCTCCGGTGAGACGGGCGGGACAAACTTGCTCGGCACCCTCGTCTGCCGGATCCTCGGCACCCTCACCGGGGCGGTGGAGAACGTGGTCGGTCTGCTTAACCAACTCCTCGGTGTGCTGGGGGGCCTGACGGGCGGGTTGACGATTTAGGTAATCTTCACCGGGTGGGGCACCGGCACGTTGTAGCCGTAGCCCTGGCGGTTCCACGGGATGCTCGTCGGCTGGGTGTTCCCCTGGCCGTCGGTGGCCCTCGTCAGGATCACGTGCTCGCCGGGTCGGGCGTCCCACTCGAAGTCCCAGCGCGCCCAGGCCCTGGGGAGGTTCGGCTCGCGCAGGTTGGCCGGCCGCCAGGTGGCCCCGCGGTCCAGGCTGTAGTCGACGCGGCTGATGCGGCCGACCGGCGACCAGGCGAAGCCGCTCACCGTGTGCCGACCGGCCGGAAACGTCGCCCCCCACGGCAGCGCGACGGCACTCTTGAGCGTCTGGAGCCGGAGGGGCACCTTCGTCGGGTGATCGGGCCCCTCCAGCACGTACGTCGTCGTGGTGGTCGGCACGTCGATGCTGCCGTCGCGCACCTCGATCCGCCCCACCCACTTGATGTTGTTGATCCCGACCCAGCCGGGGACGACGGCCCGTACCGGAAAGCCGTGGTCCGGCAACAAGGGCTGCCCGTTCATCGCGTACGCCAGCAGGGTCCCATCCTCCCGGGCCTTTTCGAGGCTGATCGGCCGGTTCACCTTGACCGAGTCGAGGCCTTCGATGAGCACGTTGAGCACGTCGCGCGGCGTGTCGCGCTTCACCCTGGCCAGGTCGAGCACCGCGGCCAGCGGAACGCCGCTCCACTCGGCGACACCGATGGCGCCCAGGCGCCACTGGGTCCCCGAGGCGACGCGCCCCATGAACTCCTTGAAGAAGCCCCGGCCGTTGCCGGCGCACTCCACGAAGCAGATGACCGAGCGCGAGGGCAGACGCAGCAGGTCCTCGAAGGTCAGCTCGAGCGGCTGCTCGACCGCGTTTCCCTCGACGCGCAGTCGCCACGTGCGGAGGTCGAGAGCGGGGGTGGTCGCATGGTTGCGAATGAAGAAGTGGCTGCCGGGGGTCAGGTAGCCGCGGAGTGTTTCCAGCCGGGTCTCCTGGTTGATGCCGTGGTCGATGAAGATCTCGGCCGGCGCCGGCTTGGCGTGGACACGGGTGGGTTGCGACGGCGCCTGGGCCAGCGCCGGCCCGCTCCCCGCCAGGGCCGCCGTCGCCGCGGCCGCCGTCGATAGGAACTGCCGCCGCGTGAGGATCTGGTCCCGCTCCCTCCGCTCGTCCATGGCCGGATTGTAGCGTATGAGGGGCGCCTTGGCGTTCGGCCCCGCTTCGTGTACAAAGGACGGACGGCGACGTCGAGCCCCCACAGGAGGAGAGGACCCATGGCCCAGCTGAGGATTCCCCTGGACGCGCAGCGCTTCGCCAAAGGCCTGACCTGGAAGGACTATCTCGCCCAGATGGGCGACACCCAGGCCCGGACCGAGCACAACTACCAGAAGTCGGGCCTGACCGAGGAAGAGCGGGAATTCTTCAGCGGGATCAGCCAGGTGCGGAACGCGCTGATGCTCGCCGAGAACTGGTGCGGCGACGTCCACCGCAACTCGCCGCTGATCGCCCACATCTGCGAAGCGATGCCGAACTGCGACCTGCGCGTGTTCTTGCGCGACCAGAACCCCGACCTGCGAGACACCTTCCTGAACAACGGCTACCAGTCCATCCCGGTCGTGGTCTTCTTCGACAAAGACTGGAACGAGATCGGGCGCTGGATCGAGCGGGCCCACGCGGCGACGGCCAAGGCCACCGGGATCCGCGCGCGCACGGTCGATGCGGCTCCACCGGCGAAGGACAAGCAGGACGCCGCGATGGCCGAGTACCGGAAGCAGGTCCAGGCCGAGTACGACGTTCCCGGTGGCCCCCTCTGGCGCGCCGCCGCCAGCGAGGTGCGCCTGGTGCTGGAGCAGCGGCTGGGTCTGGCGGCCAAGAAGTAGCCGCGCGGGAGGCCGTCGTGAGCGACGCGAAGATCGAGACGATCCGGTCGTCGAGCGGCGGCGTCCTCGGCCGCGCGCACAGCGTGGTCCGCGGCCAGCGCCTCGTCCTGGACTCGTCATCGCGTCCCCAGCCCGATGCCCTGACGAACAGCGAGGCGTTCCTGGCCGGCATCTCGTCGTGCGGCGTCACGCTGATCGAGATGCACGCTCAGCAGGCCGGCATTCCGGTGACGCGCATGGCGGTGACGATCGAGGGCGTCCGCACCGCCGCCGAGCCCGCGCGATTCTCCCGCATCACCATGCGGTTCGAGATCGCCGGGGTGAGCCAGCCTCAGGCGGAGGCGCTGGTCGAGACGTATCGCGCGCGTTGACCCCTCTACCGCACGGTCGCGGGCGCGACCGAGGTGAAGATCGAGGTGGTGGCGGGGACCTGACTGCGCGGGCGACGATCCGATCGCCCTCGAACGCCGTCGAGACCCACTGCGGGCAACGAGTTTGCCCCTCAATCGGGCACGGCTCCGACGCCTGCTCGTCTGGACGGCAGACGCTGCCGTGGTCCCGTCATCGACGCGCGCGGTCGAGCGACCCGGCGTGGCTGCCGAGACTCCCTGGGCGTGCCCGCCGACCCATCCCATCAAGGGCTACGTCACCGAGGAGTCGGGACGCGTGTATTACGTGCCCGGGAGTCGGTTCTACGAAGAGGCGAGTCCCGAGCGCTGCTACGCCAGCGAGGCCGAAGCCCGGCGGGATGGCAGCCGTCCCGCCGACATCGCCCGGCGGGCACCCGCCGAGACACTTTATTGACTTAACTATTAAGTGGCTGTACCTTGGCCGCATGAGCACGCGCCGCGCCCACGTCTCCGCGGGGGTCACCCGGGACACCGAACGCCTCCTCGACCTGCTCAACGCGCTGGGAAGCACCACCTTCCGGCAGCTCCTGTGGCAGAAGTCGTCGCAGCTCGAGCTGACCTATGCCCAGTCGCAGGTGCTGTTCTACGTCGGGGCGCATCCGGGCTGCCACATGGGCGATGTGGCCAAGGCCTTCGCCGTGACGCTGCCGGCGGTGACCCATATCGTGGACCGCCTCGAGCAAAAGGGGTTCCTCCTGCGCGCCGACGACCCGGCCGACCGTCGCGTCTACGTCCTGGAGCTCACACGCAAGGGCACGCACGTTGCTGGTGAGCTCCAGGCCATCCGGATGCGTGGGCTGGAGCGGGTGGTGGCGCGAATGTCCGCCGACGATCGCCAGCAGGTCATCAAGGGACTCGAGGCGCTCGTGGGTGCGGCGCTGGCGAAGCCTCGGAGGATGAAGTCATGAGAACGAACATCGGAGCGCCGCTCGTCGTCTTGGCGCTGGCCGCGCTGGCGCTGGCGGGCTGCTCCGACCGGGCCGGGGGGACGCCGGCACGCCAGGGGGCGGCCCCGGCGGTCCCGGTGACGGTCGGCGAAGCGGTCGAGAAGGACGTGCCAATCCAGGTGATCGCCGTGGGCAACGTGCAGGCCTACACGACGGTGGCGGTGAAGTCGCAGGTCGCGGGACAGGTCCTTCAGGTCCACTTCCGCGAGGGGCAAGAGGTGGAGAAGGGGCAGCTGCTGTTCACGATCGATCCGCGGCCCCTCGAAGCAGCCCTGCGCCAGGCCCAGGCCAACGTCGCGCGTGATATCGCCCAGCTCCGCCAGGCGGAGGCGGCCCACGGGCAGCGGCGAGCCGAGGTCCAGCAGGCCGAGGCGAACCTCGCCCGCGACATGGCGCAGCTGGAGAACGCCCGCGTGCAGGAGCAGCGGTACCGGACGCTCGTCGAGAAAGAGCTGGTGGCCCGCGAGCAGTACGACCAGTTCCGGACCAACGCCGCCGCCCTGGAGGCGACGATCCAGGCCGACCGGGCGGCGGTGGACAACGCCAAGGCGTCGGCGCAGGCGGCCCAGGCCACCGTGGACAACGCCCGGGCCGTGATCGCCGCCGACGAGGCGATGGTGGACAACGCGCGTCTACAGCTCGGCTACACGACCATCCGGGCGCCCATGAACGGGCGGACGGGCAACATCCTCGTCCAGCCTGGCAACGTGGTGAAGGGGAACGATGACGGCGCTCTCGTTACCATCACCCAGGTGCACCCGATCTATGTCTCGTTCGCGGTGCCAGAGCAGTACCTCGGCGACATCAAGCGGTTCGCCGCCGCCGGCCCCCTCCGGGTGGAGGCGTATCCCGACCGGGCCCGGCCTCCCGCCCGGGGCGAGCTGACCTTCGTCAACAACACCGTCGACCCGTCCACCGGCACCATCCAGCTGAAGGCCACCTTCCCCAACGCCGACAACGCGCTCTGGCCGGGGCAGTTCCTGGACGCCGTGCTCACGCTGACCACGCGGCGGAACGCGATCGTCGTGCCCTCGCAGGCGATCCAGCCCGGGCAGCAGGGAAGCTTCGTCTTCGTGGTGAAGCCGGATCTCACGGTGGAGTCGCGCCCGGTGGAGGTGGGCCGGCGACTGGAGCGCGAGACGGTGGTCGAGAAGGGGCTGGCGGCCGGTGAGCAGGTCGTCACCGAGGGGCAGCTGCGGCTGGCCCCGGGGACGAAGGTCGACATCAAAGCCCAGGCGTCGTGAGCACCGATCTCTTCATCCGCCGGCCCGTCCTCACCACGCTCTTCATGGCGGCGCTGCTGCTGGCCGGCGCCCTGGGGTACCGGCTGCTGCCGGTCAGCGATCTGCCCAACGTCGACTTCCCGACGATCCAGGTGTCCGCCTCGCTGCCGGGCGCCAGCCCGGAGACCATGGCCTCCGCGGTGGCGACGCCGCTCGAGCGCCAGTTCACGACGATCGCGGGCATCGACTCGATGACGTCGACCAGCGCCCAGGGCCTCACGCAGATCACCATCCAGTTCACGCTCGATCGGAGCATCGACGCGGCGGGGCAGGACGTCCAGGCCGCGATCACGAAGACCCTGCCGCTCCTGCCACCGGGGATGCCGACGCCTCCGACGTATCAGAAGGTCAACCCTGCGGATCAGCCGGTGCTCTACCTCTCACTCAGCTCGCCGACGCTTCCCCTCTACACCGTCGACGAGTACGCCCAGACGTACCTCGCCCAGCGCATCTCCACCATCAGCGGGGTGGCCCAGGTGCAAGTGTTCGGGTCCCAGAAATACGCGGTCCGGGTGCAGGTGGACCCGCGCGCGCTGGCCGGCCGCGGCATCGGCATCGACGAGGTGGAGCAGGCCATCGCGCAGGGCAACGTGAACCGCCCCACGGGCACGCTCTACGGCGCCCGCCAGGCCTACAGCGTTCAGGCCACCGGGCAGCTCATGGATGCCGCCGCCTACCGCCGGCTCATCGTCGCCTACCGCAACGGCTCTCCGGTGCGACTGGAGGAGCTGGGCCGGGTGATCGACGGGGTGCAGACCGACAAGGTGGCGAGCTGGTACAACGACGAGCGGGCCGTCATCCTCGCCATCCAGCGCCAGCCGGGAACGAACACGGTGGAGGTGGTGGACGCCATCAAGGCCCTCCTGCCCAGCTTCCGCCTCCAGCTCCCGGCCTCGGTGCGCCTGTCGGTGCTCTACGACCGTTCGGTGGGCATCCGCGAGTCGGTCCACGACGTCGAGTTCACGCTGCTCCTGAGCATCGCGCTGGTCGTCCTGGTCATCTTCGTCTTCCTTCGGAACCTGTCGGCCACCGTCATCCCCAGCCTGGCGGTGCCGCTCTCGATCATCACCACCTTCGGCGCAATGTACCTGCTCGGCTACACGATCGACATCCTCTCGCTGATGGCGCTCACCCTGTGCGTGGGCTTCGTCGTGGACGACGCCGTCGTCATGCTCGAGAACATCGTGCGGCACATGGAGGCCGGTGAGGGCCGGATGGAGGCGGCTCTCAAGGGCGCGCGGGAGATCGGCTTCACCATCCTGTCGATGACGCTCTCCCTGGCTGCCGTCTTCATCCCCGTCCTCTTCATGGGCGGGGTGGTGGGCCGCCTCCTCCACGAGTTCGCGGTGACGATCGGCGTCGCCGTGCTCGTCTCCGGGGTGGTGTCGCTGACGCTGACGCCGATGCTGTGCAGCCGATTCTTGAGATCGCCCGGAGAGTCGCACGGCCGGCTCTACAGACTGTCGGAGCGTTTTTTCCAGGGGATGCTGAAGACCTATGACGGCAGCCTCAAGTGGGTGCTCCGGCATCCGCGCACCACGATGGCCGTGCTCTTGGGAACGCTTCTCCTCACGGCCTACCTCTTCGTGGTCATCCCCAAGGGCTTCATTCCCAACGAGGATACGGGACAGATTTTCGCCTTCACCGAGGCCGCCCAGGACATCTCCTTCGAGGCCATGCGGGAGCGCCAGCAGGCGGTCGCCGAGATCGTCCGCCGGCAGCCCTACGTCGACCAGTTCATGTCGTCGATCGGCGCCGGCGGCTCGAACATCGTCCCCAACACCGGCCGGATGTTCATCAGGCTGAAACCCCGCACCCAGCGGCCGCCCGTGGAGCAGGTCATCCAAGACTTACGGTCGCAGCTCGCCGGCGTGCCCGGGATCAACGTGTATCCCCAGAACCTGCCGACCATCCGCATCGGCGGGCAGCTCACGAAGGCGCCGTACCAATACACGCTGCAAGACACGGATCTCCAGGAGCTCTACCGCTGGGCGCCGATCCTGTTCGAGAAGATCCGCGGACTGCCCAGTCTCCAAGACGTCAACACCGATCTGCAGATCACGAGTCCTCAAGTGATCGTCGACATCGACCGGAACAAGGCCTCCGCGCTCGGCGTGACCGCCGACCAGGTGGAGAGCGCGCTCTACAATGCCTACGGCTCCCGGCAGGTCTCGACGATCTACACGCCGTCCAACCAGTACTGGGTGATTCTCGAGCTCCACCCGCAGTACCAGCGGGATCCGACGGCGCTGTCGCGCCTCTACATCCGCTCCGCCAGCGGCGCGCTGGTTCCACTCGACGCGGTGGCGGCCCTCCGGTTGGGCGTCGGGCCCCTCACCGTCACGCACCTGGGGCAACTGCCGTCGGTCACGATCTCCTTCAACGTGAAGCCCGGCGTGTCCCTGGGCGAGGCGGTGGCCCAGGTCGACCGCCTGCGGCAGGAGCTGCGGCCGCCGGCAACGCTGAACATGAGCTTCCAGGGCACGGCCCAGGCCTTTCAGGCCTCCCTGAAGGGGCAGGGCCTCCTGCTCCTCGTCACGCTGCTCGTCATCTACATCGTGCTGGGCGTGCTCTATGAGAGCTTCGTCCACCCGCTGACCATCCTCTCCGGCCTGCCGTCGGCGGGCGTGGGGGCGCTCTTGACGTTGATGCTTTTCGGCGCCGAGCTCAACGTGTACGGCTTCGTCGGGATCATCATGCTGGTAGGGATCGTGAAGAAGAACGCCATCATGATGATCGACTTCGCGCTGGAGGCGGAGCGGGGAGGGGCCCGGCCGGCGGACGCGATCTACCAGGGGTGCCTCCTGCGCTTCCGTCCGATCATGATGACCACGATGGCGGCGCTCCTGGGAACCCTTCCCATCGCTCTGGGGTGGGGGGCGGGCGCCGATGCCCGCCGTCCGCTCGGGCTGGCGGTGGTGGGCGGTCTCCTCCTCTCGCAGCTCCTGACGCTCTACATCACGCCGGTCGTCTACATCTACATGGAGTCGCTCCAGGGCGCGCTCGGCTCGGCCAGGCCTCGCCTCAGTCGCCTGTTCGGTGTCCGCCGTCGACCGACCCGCCCCGTGTCCGCCGTCGGCCCTCGGTGACCCTTCGCCCCCGCGACCGGGGCTGTAAAAGATGGACGGCCCGGGGGCCCCGTCGAAGGGAGTCCCAGTTTGGCGCGGGCAGGTCGTCGGGGTATGTCAACTGAAGCACGGCCTGCTCCGTCTATGTGGGTAGGGGCCGAGGATTCAATAGACTCGGCTGAAGGAGGGCCAGGAAGATGAAGTGGCTATCGAGACTTGGAGCGGTCGCGATCATGGCGCTGGCTGTCACGGCTCCGGCGTACGCCCACGGGTATCGCGGGTTCGAGGGCGGCGGCTACGGCGGTACGGGGGACTTCCCGTTTCCTCTGCGCGGGCTGGGCCTGACCGAGGACCAGCAGGCGCAAGTGCGGCAAATCATGGCGAACCATCGTCCGGAGTTTCACCGGCTCGCCGGGGAGATCCGGTCGGCGCGCGAGGCGCTGAGCGCCAAGCTCTACGCGTCCAACCCTGTCGGTCCGACGGACCTTGTCCCCCTCGCCGAGCAGATCGCCCGGCTGCAAGGCCAACTGACCCAGCAGAGACTGCAGGTGGCCCTGGAAATCCGCGGCGTCCTGACGCCCGAGCAACTGGCGAAGGCCGCCCAGACGCGGCAGCGGCTGATCGAGCTCAGCAAGGAGATGAGGGGCCTCCGCGGGGGCAGTCAGTAGCGAGCGGCGCCGAGCGGGCCGAGGACGCCTCGACGTCCACCCGGCGAGCGCGCTATGCTGAATACCCATGAGGCCGAGCGCATCCAAACGAACGGGAGGAGACCCGTGAGAAAGGCGGCGGCGGTTTCGCTCCTGGCGGTCACGCTCCTTCTCGTCGCGGTTGTACCGAGTGACGCCTGGCATGCGGGCCGGCACCGGCATCCCGGCGTCCGGACCCGCGTGTTCGTCGGCTTTGGGCCGTCGTTCTGGTGGGGCCCCCCGTATCCGTACTGGTATTACCCGCCGCCCTATTACGTCTACTCCCCGCCACCGGTCGTCGTAGAAGAACCGCCGGTGTATATCCAGCAGCCGCCGGCTTCCGCACCCTCGTCGTTCTGGTACTACTGTTCGAGCGCCAAAGCCTATTACCCTGCGGTCCCGACGTGCCCCGAGGCCTGGATCAGGGTGCCGCAGCGGACCGAGTAGAAGTCGAGGGAGAACCATGGGGAGGAGATCCGGCACTCTCGTCATCGCGACTGCCGTGCTCCTGACGGCTTGCGCGACGGTACCCACCGGACCGAGCGTGATGGTCCTGCCCGGGTCGGGAAAGAGCTTCGAGCAGTTTCAGGTCGATGACGTGGTCTGCCGCGAGTGGGCGGCGCAGCGGACTGGAACGACGGGGAAGCGAGCGTCGACGGAGAGCGCGGTGAGCGGCGCGGCCATCGGGACCGCCGTCGGCGCGGCCGTCGGCGCTGCGGTCGGCGCGGCCGCCGGCAGCCCGGGGACGGGAGCGGCGGTGGGCGCGGGCGGCGGCCTGCTCGGTGGAACGGCGATCGGGGCGAGCAGTGCCCAGGGCGCCGAGAGGTCGGTGCAGCGGCGCTACGACATGACCTACATGCAGTGCATGTATGCCAAGGGCAATCAGATCCCTGTCACCCGGGGCTCTCAGCCGGCGTACTCTTCGCAGCCTGGGGCTGCGCCACCTGCCACCAACATTCCGGCGGGAGTTCCCGCTCCGCCGGCTGGCACTCCGCCCCCACCTCCTCCCGGGCCCTCGCGGTGAAGAACGCCTGGGGGGCGCCGAAGCTCTAGCGCCTCACGATCACCGCCCAACCGAGCCGCTGCAGCGCCGTGCTGACGTCCTGGGTGCGACGCTCGCTGCGCCGGCGGTTCACTCGGGGCGGAGCATCGCCGTGGCGACGCTCGCCTTGACGCCGATCCAGGATGACGTCGACCGCCTGGACCTCGGCAAACGCCGATCTGACATACCCGTAGAGGTAGGGCTCCGTCCGGGAGACGATGAACACGATCCGGGCGCCGGCCATCTCGAGATTTTCGCCGAGCTTCATTCTGTCGCCCGACATCTCCTCCCCCACTTCGCTGTGACGGCTGGCGCGTCGTGAACGTATGCCGGGAGTGCGGGACGCGTCAAGAGCACCGCGATGCTCGTCCGCAGAAGGCGGCAAACGCCCGCGCCACGGTCTCGGCGACGGAGGGTTGGCCAGTCACCGTCTGCGGGCGACCGGACAGGTCATGGCCAGCGCCCGCGATCTCGATCAGCTCCCTCGGGCCCGGAATCACCGCCAGTGCCCGCCGCATCTCCTCGATCGATCCGAAAGGATCGCGGGCGCCGTGGACGAACAGCGCCCTGGTATGCAGCCTGGGGAAGTGAGCGGTCCGGAGCCCTGAGGGCCGTCGTGGAGGGTGAAGCGGGTAGGAGAGGAGCAGGAGTCCCTCGGCAAGCCCGGGCTCGTCCGCGGACAGCACGCTGGCCTGGCGGCCTCCATAGGAATGCCCGCCGAGGAACACCCGGCCCCCCACCGCCTGCCGGAGCGCCAGGACCGCTTGCCTGAGTCCGGCGCGGTCGCGTTCGGCGTCCGCCCTGCGCGGCGGTCCCGTCGGCCGCGCCTGACGAAACGGAAGATCGCAGCGCAGCACGGCGACGCCCTTCGCGGCCAACGCAGTCGCCACCACCACCAGGACAGGGGCCCGGCAGTTCGAGCCTGCCCCGTGAGTGAGCACGAGCGCATCGCCGGAGAATAGGGCCGGGCGGTGGAGGGACCCACGAACCGCTGGGCCGCCGGTCGGCTCGAGCACGAACGGCACGACGTCTGCGGTGGGCCCCGCATCCTCGAGCCTCATGCGGTGGTACGCAGCCTGCCCGCAGGCAATGCGCTGACTTCCTCATGTTGATGATCGGTTAAGATCCAAGCACTGAGATTCAGATAGAGGTCACTCGCCCCGGGCCGGTCGCCCGGAGCGCGCCGGATCAGCAGCGGCAGCCGCGCGGGATGACGAAGATGGCGCGCTCGCGTGACAGGCGCCGCAGCTCCTCGTCCTGAAGCGCCTGGCGCGTCGCGCGGACCTCGCGTTGCCATTCCGTGGCGGTCTCCAGGCTGGCCCCGATGAAGCCGCGCAGCTCGGTGGTCAGCGGATCGCCCCGCAGGAGCTCGAGGACCCGATCCACCAGGGCGACCGCGCGGGGGTCTGGGCGCAGGTCGCGGAGGGCGGTGAGGTGCTCGCCGGCACGACCGTCCTCGCCGCGCTGGAGGTAGGCGAGCCCGAGGAAGAGCCGCGCCGCCGCGTGCCGCGGGGCTGGCGCCACCGCCCGTTCCAGGGCGTCGATGGCGGCGTCGTAGTCGCCGAGCTTGTAGCGCGACAGCCCGAGGCCGACGAGGGCGTCGAGCCGTTGCGGATCGTCGCCGAGCGCGGCCTCGAAACGGGTCGCCGCCTCGTCGTAGCGGCCCTGGCGATACGCGGCGGCGCCCTGGAGGGAGGGCGTGGCGCATCCGCCGAGGAGCGACGCGACGAGGACCGCGATCAGCGGCCTACGCGTAGCTGAACCCCATCGTGCGGCAGTGATAGTGGAGCCCGCCGTCCTGGACGATGAGGAACAGCGCCAGACGATCGCCCTCGTTGTGGTGCGAATGCACGTCGGCCGGCGGCGTGATTATGACGGCGTGTGGCTGCCAGTCGATGCGCCTGTCGCCGACCAGCGAGTGGCACTTCGTGCCCGCCACCACCAGCGTCACCGCCACGGCGTTGTGGCGGTGCGGGCGCTGAGACTCGCCCGGCAGGAGCGAGTTCATGGCCAGCGCCAGGGTGGGCAGGCACGTGCGCTGCCGTTCGAGCGCGAGGCTGCTGAAGGTGACGGCCTTGCCGGTCATCGTCCTGTCCGGCGGCAGGCGATGGACCAGCTCCAGCTGGCGGCAGATCTCGGCGGCGGGGTAGTGAACAGGCTGGATCGGGGCGTCGCCGGGCGCCGGGGGCCGGGCGCGCTCGAAGGCCAGCTCTGGCTCGTTGGTGACGATCCACAGCAGGCAGTCGCGCTCGCGGGCCCGATGGGTGACGGCCTGGCTGCCGCCCAGGCAGAAGATGTCGCCGGCCTCCCACGCGAGCGCTTCGGCGCCCCAGGCGCTCTCGCCGCCGCCGGTGATGACGTAGTAGATCTCGCCGCTGGCCGCGAAGTGGGTCTCGAGCTTCTCGCCGGCGCGGAGCTTCGCGTAGCGCGCCAGGATCAGCGGGGTCGTCGCCGGGAAGTCGATCTCGAGCTGGCCACTCAGATCGAGCGGGATGAGGCCCGTGGGCGTGGAGGGATCGAGCGCGGTCTCGCGTTCGGCCGCGAAGACCTGCGCGGGCACACGCGGACGCTTGAGGTTGAACCCCTCGGCGGAGGAGAAGTAGCGGGCGCGACGCGTGAACTCGCTCTCGACGCGGGTCGGCATGGCGTCCTCCTGGGTGCGTCCGCTCCGATGGTAGCACGTGGGGAAAGGGGGCCCACCAGCGCGGGGCCCGGCTAGCCAGTTCCTCCCACGCCCCGTGACATTCTCCCTGGAGTTCATCCGTCGGGCGAAGACCGTCCGCCCCTTTGCCAGAAAACAACTAGTCTTTTCAGCTATTTATATATCATGCGGCCTTGGTTCTGCGCTTGCATTCCTTTGCCCAGACGGCGGACTGCCGAAGACGAGGAGAACGACTTGGCTCAACCGCTCCGGGACCGCTTTCTCGAGTCGGACGCGCCAGCCGCAGCGCGCGAGCGCGGTCGATCGAGGACCGTGGAGTTGCGACCGAAAGCCGAGGATTCCACGCCCGTGGGCCGCCGCCTCAGCGACGTCGTCGTGGCCGATGGGCTGGTGACCAACGAGCAGCTGGTCCAGGCCGTCGCCGAGCAGAAGCGAACCAACGAAAAGCTCGGGACGGTCCTCGTTCGGCTCGGCTTCATCGCGGAAGACGATCTCGTCCACCTGCTGTCACGTCAGTACCGGGTGTCCGTGGTCACCCTCCCCGAAGGAAAGATCGCGCCGGAGCTTCTCAAGCTCGTGCCGGCCAGCGTGGCCCGCAAGTACGAGGTGATCCCGGTCGCCCGACGCACGCCGACTTCGCTCGTCCTGGCCATGTCGGACCCGTCGAACCTCTCGGCGCTGGACGACGTGGCGTTCCGAACCGGGCTCAGGGTCGTTCCCGTGATCGCGCCAGCGTCGGGGATCCGTAAGGCCATCGAGGAGTCCTACGAGCCGGAGAGCTCGACGCTGGCCAACGTCATGGGCGAGGCGGAGGCGCTGGCCGCGCGGATCGCGGCCACGGAAACCCGCGAACGCGCTGGCGCCCTGAGCGCCGTGGAGCTGCGGACGTCGGCCGACCAGGTCCCCGTCGTCCGGCTCGTGAACCTGATCCTCCTCGACGCGATCCAGAAGGGAGCCTCCGACATCCATCTGGAGCCCGACGAGCGCGGCTTCCACGTCAGGTTCCGGATCGACGGGATCCTGCATGACGTGATGGCGCCGCCCCGCGGGCTCGAGCCGGCCCTCGTCTCCCGCCTCAAGATCATGGCGAGCCTGGACATCGCCGAGCGGCGGCTGCCCCAGGACGGCCGGATCAAGTTCCGCGATGATGCCCGGGAGATCGATTTCCGCGTGTCGGTGCTGCCCACGATCTTCGGCGAAAGCATCGTGCTCCGACTCCTCGATAAGGGCGCGCTCAAGCTCGATCTGACCCAGCTGGGATTCGATCCCTGGAGCCTCGAGCACTTCCAGAAGGCCATCCGGAGCCCGTACGGGATGATCCTGATCACGGGCCCCACCGGGTCGGGCAAGACCACGACGCTCTACTCGGCGCTGCAGACCGTCAACACGCCGGACATCCACATCCTCACGCTCGAAGATCCGGTGGAGTACAACCTGGCCCGGGTCACCCAGATCCAGGTCAACGAGGAGATCGGGCTCAGCTTTGCGGCGGGGCTCCGCTCCTTCCTGCGCCACGATCCCGACATCATCCTGGTCGGTGAGATGCGCGACATCGAAACGTCCCAGATCGCGATCCGGGCCTCGCTGACGGGCCACCTGGTCCTGAGCACCATCCACACGAACGATTGCGCCTCGACGATCGCGCGCCTCCTCGACATGGGCGTCCCGCCCTTCCTGCTGTCCTCATCGCTCCGCCTGGTGGCGGGCCAGCGCCTCGTCCGCAAGGTGTGCAGCGAGTGCAAGGAGCCCTACGAGAGCGAGGAGGAGAGCCTGGTGCCCTACGGCCACACGCCCCAGGGCCTCCGCAAGTGCACGTTCTACAAGGGGCGGGGCTGTCAGGCCTGCAGCTTCACGGGGACGAGGGGCCGCATCGCCGTCTACGAGGTGATGCCGGTGACCCGGGAGATCCGCGACCTCGTCATGCACAACGCGCCGACGACCGAGATCTGCAAGGTGGCGCGCGACCAGGGCATGAAGACCCTCCGCGAGGCCGCGCTCAGGAAGGTGATCGAGGGCGTCACCACCGTCGAGGAGGTCCTGAGGGTCACCTCCGAGTAAGCGGTCGCGGCCGGCGGGCTCCGGCTAACGCCTGACCGGATGGCCCGCCTTCAGCCACGCCGTCATCCCGCCCGCGACGTTATACCAGTTCCCGATTCCCCGACGCTTCAGCGCGCTGATCACCGTGCTGGAGCGCAAGCCCCCCGCGCAGAGGACGGCTTTGGGACGGTCGGGCGGGACCTCGTCCAGCCGGCGGGCGGCCTCCAGCATGGGCAAGTGCAGAGCGCCGTCGATGTGGCCCTCGCGCCATTCGAACGGCTCCCGCACGTCGACGACCACGACATCGCGCCGTTCCTCCAGCCACTCGGCCAGGTCGTACACCGTCATCTGGGGGACGGTTTCCACCGGGAGCTCGTCGCTGCGCCACTCGATCATGCCGCGCTGGAGGAACCCCGCGACCTGGTCGACGCCCACCCGCGTCAGTCCGCCGAGCGCGCGGTCGAGGTCGGAGGGGCCCGAGGCCACGAGGATCAGCGGCGCCCCCGCCGGCACGAACCAGCTCACGCGGTCGGCGAACTGCGGGCTCTCGATCCAGACGTTGATCGCCCCAGGCACGTGGCCCTCGCCGTACGTGGAGGGCTCGCGCAGGTCGACGACGCAGGCGCCGTGCTGCACCGCCTCCCACGCCTCGCGCGCGGTGTAGGGGCGGGGCTTCGCGCTGGCCAGCGGGATGGTCCCCTGATTCTTGCCGACGATGGTCTCGAAGGAGGGCGGCTTCGCCGGCAGGCCGCTCATCACGAGCTGCACGAACTCGTCCTTGTTCGGGGCCGCCAGCGCCGGGTTGAAGCGCCGCTCGAAGCCGATGGTCGAGGCCGACTTGGAGGACATCGCGCGTCCGCAGAGCGAGCCCGCGCCGTGCGCCGGATACACCTCGACGCTGTCGCGGAGGGGCCAGAGCGCCGTGTGCAGGCTCTCGTAGAGGTCGGCCGCCGCCTGCTCGCCACCCAGGTCGGGGCGCCCGACGTCGCCGATGAAGAGCGTGTCGCCGGTGAGGACGAACCAGGGGTCGCTGCCCCGGCCGCGGTCGGTCACCAGCAGGCACAGGCTGTCGGGCGTGTGCCCGGGCGTGTGCAGGACCTTGAGCGAGACGGTGCCGATCCGGACCTCGTCGCCGTCCCTCACCGTGAGGTGGTCGAAGATGGCCTTGCTGGCGTGATGGAGGAGGATGGGCGCCTGGGTGAGCGCGGCCAGGTCGCGGTTGCCCGAGATGTGATCGGCGTGGGTGTGGGTCTCGATGATCCGGGTGATCTTCAGCCCCTTCTTCCGCGCCAGCCGGATGTACTCGTCCACCCGATCACGCCCGGGATCCACCACGACCGCCTCGCCCGCCTGGCCGCAGCCGATCAGATACGACAGGCACCCCGACTCCTCGTTCTGCAGCTGGTGGAAGATCATCGAGGGGCCCTCCGCGCTTATTATAGGGGCATTCCGGGCAGGGAGGAGGCAACGCGGTGGGACAATCACGGGTGAAAGTAGCCGCGGTCAGCGAGGTGCCCGTCGGCGAGGGCCGGGTCGTCCAGGCGGGCGGCCACACCCTGGCGTTGTTCAACATCGAAGGCCGGTTCTACGCCCTCGACAACACGTGCGCGCACCGCGGTGGCCCGCTGGGTGAGGGCGATCTGGAAGGCCGCATCGTCGCGTGCCCGTGGCACGGCTGGCGCTGGGACGTGGCCACCGGGGCCAACGCCAACAATCCCGGTCTCAAGGTCGCGTGCTTCCCGGTCATCGTGGAGAACGGCGTGGTCTTCGTCGAGATTCCGCAGTGAGGCGACCCGCTGAGCCGACGCGACCGCGCCTCTGTCGACTGCGCTTATACGCTCTCATGCCAGCCCAAGGGCGGTGACTCACATGCGTACGGATCGACTCGTCCTCACGTCCGCCGTTGTCGCCGTGGCCGCGCGCTGCTCGTCGCGGGGCCGGCGCTGGCGTTCCAGTGCCCGAAGCTGATCGCGGCGATCAACAACGAAGCCGGGAAGCGGTTCGACAACGCGAGCTACAGCGCGAAAATGAGGGCCGCCGAGGCCCAGAAGCTCCACGCAGACGGCAAGCACGCGGAATCCGAGAAGGTCGCCAAGGACGCTCGGGAGATGCTGGGCGTGAAGATGTAGGTCCGTGGGCGTGCCGGGCAGCCCCGCGCGGGGTGGCCCGGCCCGCCGCCTCAGCGACCGGCCAGCCGGGTCAGACGTCGGCGGCCGGCGCTATACGCCTCATCGGCGGAGTCGTAGGCCGTCCACTCCCCGGTCCAGCTACTCTCGACGAGGTCGCCGCGCTCGGCGTCCCGGATCTCCCAACACCAGAGGCAGGGGTCGGGCAGCAGCCGAACCTCGACGGTGAGGCGTGTGTTCAGGTCGCTCCGCATCGCTAGGCCTCCTTTTGAAACCGCGAAGAAGCCGGCAAGCGCCGTGCCGGGGAGCTCCCGCGCGAGGACGCCCGTTACGGTCGTTGCTTTTACCACACCCGCCGGCCGGCCGAGGAGAAATTCTTCACCGAACTGGTGAGAAAAGATTTCTCGCGAGCCGCGGGACCCGCTGCTAGCATGAAGAAGCCGTGGAGGCGGTCTTCTCTCCGTCGCAGATCGTCATGGCCATCGCGGTGATCGTCGTCGGCCTCGGTTTCTTCTACGGGCTGCAGAGATATCAGCGCTGCCCGCACTGCGGCCACATCGTGCGCCGCGCCATGTCCCAGGGCTGGTTGCGGTGTACCTCGTGCGGGCGCCAGTACCGGAAAGGGCTGCGGGTGCGATGACGTGGCCGTCGTGGCGTCTGGCGGCGGGGGTCGGGGTCGCCGTCGTCTTGCTGGCCGGGGTCGCGGGCGGCGCGTGGCTGTGGTCGGAGGCGCAGCACCGCCAGGCGACCGAGGCCTACGCCGACGCCCTGGCGCGCCTGGGGTCGAGCCGCGGGCCGCAACCCTCGCCCGACGTCCGGGCCGCTGCGGTGCGGGACCTCGAGGCCGCGCTCGTCCGGCATCCGTCCGCCGCCCTCGCTCCCCAGGCCGCCTACGAGCTGGGCAACCTCCGCTACGCCGACCGCAATTACGCTGGCGCCCGGGGCGTGTATGAGGTCGCCATCGCGCGGGGAGCTCCGCGTACGCTGCGGACGCTCGCCCGCGCGGGGATCGGCTATACGTGGGAGGCCGAGCGCAATTTCCCGAAGGCCCTCGAGGCATTCCAGGCGGGCCTGGCCGAGCTTCGTCCCGGGGAGTTCTGTTACGAGGAGCTGCTCGTGGACGTGGCCCGCATCCAGGAGCTAAGCGGCAACCCGGCGGCGGCCATCGCGACCTACCGGCGGGTGCTCAGGGACGTGCCGGGCAGCCTGCGCGCCGATGACGTCCGCAGCCGGCTGGCCAGCCTCGGCGCCCGCCCGTAGCGCGGCGGGCGTACTTCCGATAAGAGGTATTATGTCAACTATGCGTTGGACCCCGACTGGCGCAGCGAGGCGACGAGGTCGAGGACCCGGAGGATCTCGGTCCCCTCCCGGACCATCTGGCGCTCGCCGGCCTGCCCCCAGCGAAGGATCCCGTCGCGGTCCACGATGAACGTCGAGCGATAGGCCACGTTACGGTCCTCGTCGAGCACTCCGTAGGCCCGGATCGCGGTCCGGTGCACGTCGCTCAGGAGCGGAAACGGAAACTTGCGGGCCTGGGCGAAGGCGGTGTGGCAGAAGGGACTGTCGCCGCTGATGGCCAGCAGGACGGCCCCCCGTTCACGCAGGCGGTCGGCGGCCTGGCCCAGGCCGGTGAGCTCGGGAGTTCAGATCCCGCCCCAGTCGTAGCAGTAAAAGGCCAGCACGACGTCGGCCTGGCCGCGGAAGCTTCCGAGGGTGACCTCCCCGCCCTGGCTGGAGGGGAGCGCGAAGTCGGGAGCGGGCGCGCCGTAACGAGGTGTCATGGGTCACCCGGGAATGTGGGCTTCTTCCGGCAGGTCCGCCCACCTGGGCTTCCACTCCGGCACCTGCAGACCGAACTTCTCGCCGAGCGCCTTCACCTCGGTGGCGAACGCCTGGCGGACCTGGTCGTTGTCGCGCGCCTTGAGCCGGAGCTCGCGGTAGCGCCGGTTCTTCGGCGAGCCCGGCCGCCCGAAGATATTCATCGTCCGGATGTACCACTTGTTGAAGGTAGCCTGGGCCTCGTCGTGCGTCGCCGGGTCGTCCGCGAGCTTCTTCACCCAGAACTCGCCGTGGCGGATGTGGAACTTCTCTTCCTTGAAGATGCCCTCGATGGCCCGGACCCAGGGGCCGTAGGAACAGTGGCGCACGTCCTCCAGCTGGTGGCCGGCGCCGCGGTCCATGCAGAAGTTGAAGAATATGAAATCCGCCCATGTCTCTATTGGGTAATAGAAAATGTTCACGCGTTTGTCACTCGTGATTCGCTTAGTGCCGAGGTCGGCATCGCGGTCGATGCGCATCGTGAAGATCTCGTCGTGGGCGCTCACGTGGTGCTCGACGTCGACACCCAGATCGGCCAGCAGCCCGTACAGCACCGTGGCGTGGCGGAGCTCGTCCTTCACGATCTGGGCCACGACGTGCTTTTCCTCGACGATCGGGGCCTTGGTGATCCACGGCACGTAGCCGTAGCCGCCCGCCAGCTCCGAGTCCGCCTGCATCGTCATGAGGTGCACGAGGTGCTCGCGATACTCCGGCGTCATTTCGTCGGGCGACTCCAGCCGGATGCCGCTCCCGATCTTCGCCATCATGTCCTTCTCGAGGTCGCTCATCGCTTGCCCTCCGTTCGTTCGACGACCCGAACCGCCTTGCCCTCCGAGCGCGGAAGCGTCCGGGCCGGCAGGAGCGTTACGTCCACGCTCAGCCCGAGGGCCGCGCGCAGGCGGCCGGCCACCCGCTCGCGCAGCGCCGCCACCGCCGGGCCGCCGGATTCCAGATTGCCGCACCGCTCCAGGAACGCCCGCGCCGGCTCGACCTGCACCTCGACCCGCGCCAGGGTCCCGGTCCGGTCGACCACCAGCCGGTACTGCGGCACCAAGTCCTCCAGGTCCAGCAACGCCTGCTCGACCTCCGAGGGATAGACGTTGACTCCCTTGATGATAAGCATATCGTCGGCCCGGCCGATGAGTCGCGCCATTCGCGCGGAGCTCCGCCCGCAGCGGCAGGGCTCGAGTGTCAGCGCGGTGATGTCGCCGGTGCGGTAGCGGATCAGGGGCATGGCGCGCTTGGTGAGCGTCGTGAGGACGAGCTCTCCCTGACGTCCCGGCGGCAGCGGGGCCCCGGACGCGGGATCGACGACCTCGGGCAGGAAGTGGTCGTCACAGATGTGGAGCCCTTCGCGCGCCTCGCACTCTCCCGACACCCCGGGGCCGATGATCTCCGAGAGGCCGTAGATGTCGCAGGCGCGGCAGCCGAGCCCGGCCTCGATCGCGTGGCGCAGGCCCTCGCTCCAGGGCTCGGCGCCGAACATCCCGTAGCGGAGCCCGGTCTCCCCCGGCTTGCTCCCCTGCTCGGCCAGCGTCTCGGCGATATGGAGGGCGAAGGAGGGCGTCGCGGCGATGCCGGAGGGCCGGAGGTCACGGAGCAGCAGACACTGGCGCGCCGTGTTGCCCGAGGAAGCCGGCACCACGGTCAGGCCGATGCGCTCGGCGCCCTGGTGGAATCCGAGGCCGCCCGTGAAGAGGCCGTAGCCGAACGCGACGTGCAGCAGATCACCCGCCCGTGCTCCGGCGGCCACCATCACGCGGGCCATGACCTCGCGCCAGACGTCGAGGTCCGCCGCGGTGTAACCGACCACCGTGGGCTTGCCTTTCGTGCCCGAGGAGGCGTGGAGGCGCGCGAGCTCCGACTGGGGGACGGCGAAGAGCCCGAAGGGGTACTGGGCGCGGAGCTCGTCCTTGCGCGTGCACGGCAGGCGCGCCAGGTCGTCGAGGCTACGTAGGGAGGCGCCCGACAGGCGCTCCCGGTAGAACGGCACGCGCTCGGCGGCCCAGGCTACGGTGTCTCGCAGGCGGGCCAGCTGGAGCGCTTCGCGCTCGGCTCGCGGCTGCGTCTCGGCCGCCGTGTTCCAGATCATGGCAGCGGGGTCGGCGCGGTCGATGCGCTCCCTGCGACTGCCGTCCCCCGGCTGCAAGGCCCCGCCTCGAGCGGTGGCGGTTCGGGAAACTGCTGGTCCACGATCCGGTGATGGCGCAGGCCGATCGCCTCACGCTGAATCAGGAGCCCGAGCCGCGCGCTGGCGGCGCGCGCGCGCGCGCGCTCGTACTCGGGACCGAGGCGGGCACGCTCCTGGGGATCGGTGGCCGCAGCGAGCCGGGCGCCGAGCTCGGTCACCTCGGCCAGGGCCTGCTCCAGGCGCTCGCCGGCGCGGCCGAGGGTCGCCGCCTTCTCGGCGACGATGTCCTTCTCGATACGCCGCAGCCCCTCCCCGCGGGCGCTCATAGATCGGAGGGGGCCTCGAAGGCCCCCTCCGAGATCCCTGGTCGGAAGGGGCCTCGCGGCCCCCTCCCAACCACCCCGGAGGGTTGCGCCGGCGAAGCCGGCGCGCGAGGAAGCGCGCGCGACTTTTGGGTTGACACAGGAGCGCTCACCGGCGCTCCGGCATCAGCGGACACTCCCCCCGAGGTGGTCACCGGCCTCCGCGTAGACCTCGAGCGTGCGGTCGATCTGCAGGCGCGCGTCGAACTCGCGTAGGGCGATCTCCCGGGCCCGGCGGCCCATCGCGCCTCGCCGCTCGGTGTCCAGCAGCAGCCCGATGGCGGCCTCGGCCAGCGCCGCGGGGTCCGCCTTCGTGAGCAGGCCCGTCTCGCCGTCACGCACCACCTCGTCGCATCCCGGCGCGTCGACCGCGACGGCGGGCACGCCGCAGGCCGCGGCCTCGGCCAGCACGAGCCCCTGGGTCTCGGTCTCGGAGGCGAACAGGAAGAGGTCGGCGGCCCGATAGCAGGCGGGGAGGGTGTCGTGGGGCCGGACCCCGAGGAAGTGGACGCGGTCTCGCAGCGCCAGCGAATCCGCGAGCCGGCGGAGGTGGTCGGCCCGGGTCCCCTGCCCCACCAGCACCAGCCGCGCGCGGGCCATGGTGCCCGCGACCCGCTCGAACGCCCGCACGATACGATCGACGCTCTTTTCGCGGTCGAGGCGCCCCACGTAGAGGAGCACGAGGGCGCGGGGGTCGAGGCCCAGCGTGCGCCGGGCGGCGGCCTGATCGCCCGGGCTGAAGCGCTCCAGATCGATCCCCGTCGGCACGACCGTGATCGGCGTCGGCACGCCGCGCGCGCGCAGCTCGTCTCGGATGACCGTGGACGGCGCGAGGACGGCGTGGGCGCGCGCGGCGAACCGCGTGCTGAACCGGACCGCGGCCGCCTCCACGAGGCTGCGGCGGAGCGGCACGTAATGAGCGTACTTCTCGTACCGCGTGTGATAGGTGAAGACGAGCGGGCGGTGGTGCCGGCGCGCGAGCCGGCGGGCGGCGGGCCCCAGCAGGAAGGGGTGGTGAGCGTGGAAGACGTCGACGTCGAGCCGTCGGATCCGCTCGGCCATCCCCGGCCAGAACGGGACCGCCAGCGAGAACTCGGGATAGGTGGCGGCGGGGATCGACGGATACCGGACGACGCGCGGCTCACCGGCGGCGGCCCCGGGAAAGCGGGGGGCGAAGACCCAGACGTCGTGGCCCCGGACCTCGAGTCCCCGGCGGAGCGTCTCGACCGACGTCGTGACGCCCCCGCAGAACGGCAAGTAGTTGTTGGTGAAGAGCGCGACACGCACCGAGACGACCCGCTAGGTTTTGTTGAACTTCTCGAAATCCTCCGGCTTGATCTTGCCGAGCCACTCGCGGATCCGTTCCGGATCATCGGCCTTCACGGGCTCGGCTTCCTTCGTCGTGACCTCGAGGCTCTTGGCCTTGCGGACGACCTCTTCGTCCACGTAGATGGGCGCGGCCACCCGGAGGGCCAGCGCGATGGCGTCCGAGGGCCGCGAGTCGACCGTGTATTCGGTGTCGCCGACCTGGATGTGGAGCACCGCGAAGAAGGTGTTCTCCTTGAGATCGGTGACGACGACCTTGAGCACGCGGGCGTCGATCGTCTCCAGGATGTTCTTGATCAGGTCGTGGGTCATGGGCCGGGGGGTCGAGATCTTTTCGAGCTCGAGCGCGATGGCGTTGGCCTCGAAGATGCCCACCCAGATGGGGAGCGAGCGCTTGTCCTCCTCATCGCGCAGAATGATGATCGGCATGTTGGACAGTGGGTCGAGCGCCAGCCCGCGCACCTTCATCTCGACAAACATACGGTCTCCTCCGGTAGCGAAGCGAGCGCCCCCCGCAGGCTGTGGGGCAGCACATCGGTGATCTGAATCGCCACGATGTCGCCGACCGCCGCGCGGCCATCCGCCTCGAAGTTGACGACCCGGTTGCAGCGCGTGCGGCCCTGGAGCTCGTGGGCGTTCTTCCGGGAGCGGCCGTCCACGAACACTTCGACGATCCGGTCCTGGAGCCGGCGGCTGCGCTCGGCGGCCGCGCGCGCGGCGACCTCCAGCAGACGGCTGTTGCGCTGGGCCTTCACCTCGAGCGGAATCTGATCAGGCATCGTCGCGGCGGGCGTGCCCGGCCGGGGGGAGTAGCGGAAGACGAAGGCGTTGTCGTAGCCGACGCGCTCGACCACGTCGAGGGTCGCCTCGAAGTCATCCTCCGTCTCGCCGGGGAAGCCGACGATGAGGTCGGTCGAGAGGGCCACCTCGGGCACCGCCTCGCGGAGCTCCGCGATCAGCTCGAGGTAACGCTGGCGGGTGTACCCGCGGTTCATGCGCTCGAGCACGCGATTGGCGGCCGACTGCAGGGGCAGGTGGACGTACTCGCACACCTTGGGAATGTCGCGGATCGCGTGGATCAGCCGGGTCGTGAAGTTGAAGGGATTCGAGGTCGTGAAGCGGATGCGCTCGAGGCCTTCGATCGCGTCGACGCGCTCCATCAGCGCGGCGAGATCGGTGGGCGGCGTGAGGTCGCGGCCGTACATCTCCACCGTCTGGCCGAGGAGCGTCACCTCCCGGCAGCCTTCGGCGGCCAGTCCGCCGACCTCGGCCAGGATGGACTCGGGCGAGTGGCTCCGCTGGCGCCCGCGGGTCACGGGCACGACGCAGAAGGTGCAGTGCTTCTCGCATCCCTCCATGACCGTGACGTAGGACTTCAGGCGCGAGGTGCCCTCGGGCGTCGCCGTGATCTTCACCAGCGGAGCCTCGCCGGTCTCCAGCACGGGGCGGCCTTCCCGTTTCACCCGCTCCACCAGTTCGCCGACCCTGGCGATGGCGGGCGAGCCGAAGACCAGGTCGACGCCCGGCGCGCGCCGCTGGATCTCCCCCTGGTGGAGCTGGGCCATGCATCCCATGACGCCGACGATCAGCTCGGGCCGCCGGGCTTTGAGGGCGCGGAGCTGCCCCAGCTTCGAGAAGACCTTCTCCTCGGCCTTCTCGCGGATCGCGCAGGTGTTGACGAGGATGAGGTCGGCCTCCGTCTCGCTGTCGGTCAGCTCGTAGGCGTGTGCCTTGAGCAGCCCGGCGACGCGCTCCGAGTCGTACTCGTTCATCTGACAGCCATACGTGATCAGGTGGAGCTTGGCCATGGCAGTCCGAAGATCTGGACGTCGAATTGACCGTAGCACCCGCTCTGGGTGAAGTCAACGGACCGCGGGCCGAGCGCGCGACGGCGCCCGGCCCGCGGCGGGTGGCGAACAGTCAGCGGCTAATCGATCTCCTGGGGACGGCCCCGGCGGCCGACGGCGCCACGCGCGCCCGCCCCCTCACCGCCCGCGGCTCCGTTGCCGTTGGTGCCGAACGTGAGAGGCGGTTTCACTTCGAACTGCCGCTCCAGGCGGGCCCGCCGCTCCTTCCAGCCCTCCTGGTACTCCAGCTCGTCCTCGGGCAGCGTGGCCGGCTGCTTGATCCCGTGCGCCAGGCGGAATTGGATCGCCAGCTCGGAGGCGCGCCGCCGCACCTCGTCCCAGGGCGTCCCCAGGGCGAACTGGTCGGAGATGGCGCCGATGCGGCCGGTGTGGATGTTGCAGGACAGCGTGACCGCCGAGATGATGGGCCCCGACCAGAAAGACGTCTGGGAGTTGATCGGCATCGGCAGGATGTGCAGGTAGTGGCTGCCCCGGCAGTCCCCGGCCACCATCGGGCAGGCAGCCCACGGGGAGGTGATCTCGCCGGGCGCCGGCCAGTCACCCTGGGCGAAGGCCAGCAGCACCGGATCGTCCTTGCCGCCGTAGGTGAAGCCCTTCTTGGTCTTGATGTTGTGCAGCCGCTCGGCCGAGCAAATGTAGCCGAGCTGGTCCGCCTCGCCCTTGTCGTTGCGGCTCCAGATCCGCGCCACCACGAAGCGCGACGACCGGCAGAGGCCTTCGATGTCGTAGAGGTCCTCGGGCGCGCGCAGCCTCACTACTTTCTCTTGAAGTCCCTTGGCCAGCTCCTCCATCTTGCCGTCCAGCGCGCGCTGGTCGCGCGGATGCGCGCCCGCCTCGATGGCTTGGGCCTTGGTGTCGAGGTCGACGATGTCCAGGATATAGCCGCGCTTCATCTTCGACGAGGCGATGACGAGGCCGGTGTTGAAACGGGGCAGCAGGTAGGCGCCGGTGGCGTAGTAGTTGAATGCCATCGGCTCCGTCTTGTCGGCGAAGGAGACGAGCACCGTCTGCGAGGCGTTGTCCTTGCGCACCGGCATCGGCAACGCCACCGTCGCCGGGCCCGCGCCGCGCAGATTTCCCGTGAACGCATCGGCGACCAGGTCCTGGCCCGGCCCGTAGAGCCCCAGCTCGGCCGCCTTGTGGGCGCCCTCCTGGAGGGCGTCCCACATCAGCTCGTCGACCACGCTCATGTCCACCGTCTCCGCCATGATCCCGGTGACGGCGACGTCGTCGCCGGTGTGCGTGACGATCAGCGACGTGAAGATCGGCTGCCCCCGGTAGGCGTTGTTGTCGAGGACGAACTTGGCCACGATCGACTTCACTTCCTCGGCGGCCACGACGTGACCACCGACGCCCCCCACGTCGGCCTTGGTCGCCTTGATGTAGCGCTGGACGAGCGCCGGGTTCTTGGCGAAGACGTAGGCCTTGTACGAGAAGATGTTCGGCGAGTTGGTGACGGGGATCTTTTCGGCCACGGTCTGGGGAAGGCCAGCCAGCTCGTCCTTGGACTGGTGGTAGTCGGCCATCTTGGGTTGCAGCTTGCCGTCGGCCGGGCCGTATCGCTTGGCCGCCATGCGAGTCCTCCTTCTGCTGTCGGGCGTGTGGGGGCTGAACAAACTCGTGACGGTTCGGAGGATAGCGGGGTACACTGGGCCCCGTCAAGCAAGATCTTTACGACCATGAAATTAATTTCTCACCGCCCCGGCGAGCTGAAGCAGATGGTGCAGTGCCTGGAGCTCTACTACCGCCAGGGGCGCAGCCAGAAGGACATCGCCAGCGCCCTGGGCGTGTCGGCGGCCACCGTCTCCCGGCTGCTCAAGCGCGCCTTCGACGAGGGCCTGGTCCGCGTGGAGCTGGATCTCCCCCGCACCCAGGAGCTGGAGACGGCCCTGACCGAGCGCTTCGGCCTGCGCGACGTGGTGGTCATCGCCGCCGGCGGCCGCAGCGACGTGAAGGAAGAGCTGGGGGTGGCCGCCGCGGCCTACTTCGAGAAGGTCGCCGCCAACGGCATGCGGGTGGGCCTCTCCTGTGGTTTCACGCTCTATCACACCATCCGGGCCCTGCGGGAGCGCCGGGTCCGCGACCTGGCGCTCTATCCCCTCTCCGGAGAAAGCACGCTGAAGCTGGTGGACCTGTCGCCCAACACGCTGGTGGGCATGATGGCGGCCAAGTACCGTCCCCCCGTGACGGCCTACGCCCTGCCGGTGCAGCACCTGGTCTCCCTCCGGCAGATCGAGCGCGAGCGGCGACGGCTCTTGCGCGACCCCGAGGTCCGGCAGATCTACGAGGCGGCCCAGGCGGTGGACATCGCGCTGGTCGGCGTCGGCCAGATCGGCGAGCAGACGCCGGGCTTCTGCTCCCTGGCCGAGTCCTACGGCGTGAGCGTCAAGCGGCTGCGGGAGTTCGGGATCGTGGGCGAGATCAACTACCAGCCCTTCGACGCCGAGGGCCGGATCGTCGACGAGCCCGAACTGCGGGCGCTGATGCGGCGGGTCCTGTCGGTGGGGGGCGAGCGCCTGCAGGAGCTGTCGCGCCGTGACGACCGCTATGTCATCGCCGTGGCCGGCGGCAAGTCGAAGATCGAGGCGGTGCGCGGCGCGCTGCGGGGCCGGTTCATGAACGTCTTGGTGACCGACGAGGATGTCGCCCAAGCGGTCCTCAAGCGCTAAGCGGGCCGACGGCGCGCCGGGCAGGATCCGGCGACCACGAGCTCTGGCGCCAGGCACCCCGCTGTGCCGTTCCCATACACCGTCTGGCGCGAAGTCCTAGGCGGCGCGAACGGGTCGGCGGACCCTGCCCGGCGCGCCGCCGGCCCGCTTAGCGCGGGAGGGATTCCTCCTCGAAGGTCCCGATGCGCCGGAACTTCTCGTACCGCTCGCTGACCAGCGTCTCGGGGCTCTTGGCCCGCAGCTCCCGGAGGTGCTCCGTCAGCACGGCCCGTAGATTGGCCGCCGCCCCCTCCCAGTCCCGATGGGCGCCCCCCGGCGGCTCGGGCACGATGGCATCGATCACGCCGAGCCGGAAGAGGTCGCGCGCGGTGATCTTCATGATCTCCGCGGCCTCCGACGCCTTGGCCGCGTCGCCCCAGAGGATGGCCGCGCAGCCCTCCGGTGAGATGACGGAGTAGACCGCGTGCTCGAGCATGAGCACGCGATTGCCCATGCTGATGGCCAGCGCGCCGCCACTGCCCCCCTCGCCGGTGACGACGGCGACGATGGGGGTGCGGAGCGCGGCCATCTCGCGGAGATTCCGGGCAATCGCCTCGGCCTGGCCGCGCTCCTCGGCGCCAATGCCGGGGTAGGCGCCGGGCGTATCGATGAAGCTGATGACCGGCTTGCCGAACTTTTCGGCGAGCTGCATGAGTCGGCGCGCCTTGCGGTAGCCTTCCGGGTGGGGCATCCCGAAATTGCGCGCGATCTTCTCCCGCGTCTCCCGCCCCTTCTGGTGACCGATCACCACGACCCCGTAGCCGTCGAAGCGCGCGAGCCCTCCGACGATCGCCGGGTCGTCGCCATAGAGCCGGTCGCCATGGAGCTCGATGAAGTCCTCGAGGAGCAGTCGGCAGAAGTCGCGGGTGTGGGGGCGCCGCGGGTAGCGCGCCAGCTGCGTCGTCTGCCAGGCCGTGAGGCTGGCGAAGGTCTTCTGCCGGAGGCGCTGGAGCCGCTCCTCGAGCTTGGCGATCTCCTCGCGCTGGGCGGGATCGTCCTGAGCCTGGAGCTCCGCGATGCGGGCCTCCAGCTCCAGCAGCGGCTGCTCGAACTCAAGCGCTTCCGGCATGCTCGACGGTGGCGGCGGTGGGCCCGAGCAGCGCGCCCAGCTTGGCGAGCAGCTCGGGGTGGGGATCAACCGCGAGGCCGCGCGACCTCACGACGACCTCCTGGGACGGCAACAGGAGGTGGACGAAAACGGGGACACGTCCCGGGTGCTCGGCGCAGAGCTGCTTGACGGCGGCCAGCAGGGCTTTGTGATCGTCCACCGCGCCGATGCGGACCCGGAGCGTGGTCGGCTCTCCGGTGGCGGCCAGCGCAGGTCCGTTGGCCAGCGCCCGCTCGAGCGGCCGGACGTCGTCGGCGAGCACCACGCGTCCCTTGTCACTGTCGTCGATCCGTCCCCGGATGAGCAGCGGCTCGCCGGCGTGGAGCGACTCCGCCGCGGCCTTGAACGGTTCGGGGAAGATGGTCACCTCGACCGTGCCGTCAATGTCCTCCAGCGTGAGAAACGCCATGCGATTGCCGCTCTTGGTCGACGTCTCCTTGAGGCCGACCACCTGGCCGAAGAGGAGCACGCGGCTGCCGGGGCTCTTGGCGACCAGCTCTCGCGAGCGCGTGATGCCGAGCGATTCCACCAGCGGCTGGTAGCGGGCCAGCGGGTGCCCGGAGACGTAGAAGCCCAGCACCTCCTTCTCGAACGCCAATCGCTGGTCGGTGTCCCATTCGGGGACGGGCGCCACGGCCTCGGCGGTCCGCTGGGCCGGCGCCGGGGGCAGCAGGTCGAAGAAGGAGGCCTGGCCCTCGGCGCGCTCGCGTTGCTGTCGCTGGCCGGCCTCGAGCGCGGTGTCGGCGTTGGCCATCAGGTGGGCGCGCGGCAGCCCCAGGGAGTCGAAGGCGCCGGCCTTGATGAGGCTGTCCAGCACACGGCGGTTCACCAGCCGGAGATCGACCCGCGCGCAGAAGTCCTCGAGGCTCTTGAAGGGGCCGGCCTCGTCGCGGGTGGCCAGAATCGATTCCATCGCCGCTTCGCCCACGTTCTTGATCGCGGCCAGCCCGAAGCGGATGGCCTCGCCCCGGACGCTGAACCTCACAGTCGACACGCTGACGTCGGGCGGATCGACCCGGATGCCCATCGCCCGGCACTCTTCGATGTACTTCACGATCTTGTCGGTGTCGCCCATTTCCGACGTCAGCAGCGCCGCCATGAACTCCACGGGATAGTTCGCCTTGAAGTAGGCCGTCTGGTAGGCGACCAGCGCGTAGGCCGCCGCATGCGACTTGTTGAAACCATACCCCGCGAACTTCTCCATCAGCTCCCACACGTGCTCGGCCTTGGCCTGCCCGGTCCCGCGCTCGCGGCAGCCGGCGATGAACTTCTCCCGCTGCTTGGCCATGAGATCACGGTCCTTCTTGCCCATGGCGCGCCGGAGCGCGTCCGCCTCGCCCATGGTGAAGCCCGCCATCTCGGAGGCGATCTGCATGATCTGCTCCTGGTACACCATGATGCCGTACGTCTCGCGGGTGACCGTCTCCATCGCCCGGTGCTCGTAGGTGATCTTGGCCCGGCCGTGCCGGCGATTGATGAAGTCGGGGATCAGATCCATCGGCCCCGGCCGGTAGAGCGAGACGATGGCGATGATGTCCTCGAAGCGCTCGGGGCGGAGGCCGCGGAGGGCGTCCCGCATGCCCGCCGACTCCAGCTGGAAGACGCCGAACGTCTTGGCGTCGCCCAGGATGGCGTAGCTCCGGGGGTCGTCGAGCGGTAGCGCGTCGAGGTCGATCTCGATCCCCCGCGACTGTCGGATGAGCGTCACCGTGTTGGCGAGCACGGTGAGCGTCCGCAACCCCAGGAAGTCCATCTTGAGGAGGCCGAGCTTCTCGATCGGCCCCATCGCGTAGCCCGTGATCAGCTCGGGCCGCTTGGGGTCCTTGTAGAGCGGGATGTACTCGTCGAGCGGGTCGTCGGCGATGACCACCGCCGAGGCGTGGACCGAGGCGTGCCGCGTGCACCCCTCGAGCGTGCGGGCGACCTCCCACAGCTCGCGCACGTTCCCCTGGGTCCGCACCATCTCGGCCAGGGGCGGCGATTTCTGGTACGCCTCCTCCAGCGTGATGTTCGAGGGGAAGGCCGGCACCAGCTTGGCGATCCGGTCGACGTCCGCATACGTCATCCCCAGCACGCGGCCCACGTCGCGGATGGCCGCCTTCGCCCCCAGCGTGCCGAACGTGATGATGTGGGCAACCCGGTCACGCCCGTAGCGGTCCGCCACGTAGCGGATGACTTCGTCCCGGCGGTCGTCGGCGAAGTCGATGTCCATGTCCGGCATCGAGATCCGTTCCGGATTCAAGAACCGCTCGAACAGCAGGCCATACCGAATGGGGTCGATGTTCGTGATGCCGAGGCAGTAGGCGACGAGCGAGCCGGCCGACGAGCCGCGCCCGGGGCCGACGGTGATCCCCTGCTCGCGCGCGTAGCGGATGAAGTCCCAGACGACCAGGAAGTACCCCGCGAAACCCATCTTCTCGATGATGCTGAGCTCATGGCCCAGCCGGGCCTCGACCCCGTCGCCCGGCGTCGACCCGTAGCGCCGGCGGAGTCCCTCGCGGGCCAGGTGCTCGAGGTAGCTCTCGAGCGTGTGGCCGTCGCGGACGACGTAGCGCGGCAGGTGGAAGCTTCCGAACTCGAGCGTCAGATTGCAGCGCTCGGCCACGGCCAGGGTGTTCCGGCAGGCCTCGGGCAGCTCCGCGAAGACGCCGGCCATCTCCTCGGCGGACTTCAGATAGAACTCGTTGGTCGCGAACCGCCAGCGCTTGGCGTCGAGCAGGGTCGTCCCGGTCTGGATGCAGAGCAGCGCCTCATGGGCCTTGGCGTGGCCGGCCTCGAGGTAGTGGGAGTCGTTGGTGCCCACGATGGGCGCGGCGAGGGCCCGGGCGATGCGGAGGGTCTCTCCCGTGACCTTCGCCTGCTCGTCCAGGCCGTGAGCCTGGACCTCCATGAAGTAGTGATCCTTGCCGAAGACCTCCCGGTGCCAGCCCGCCGCCTCCTGGGCGCGCTCGGCCTCCCCCGCCGAGATGAGCCGCGATACCTCGGAGTTGAGGCAGCCGGAGAGGACGAGCAGGCCATCGGCGTGGGCGGCCAGCAGCTCCCGGTCGACGCGCGGCTTGTAGTAGAAGCCCTCCAGGTACGCCCGGGACACGAGCTTGATGAGGTTCTTGTAGCCCGTGAGGTTCCGGACGAGGACGGTCAGGTGGTTGGCGCCCTCGTAGCCTCCGTCCTGCGATCCGCGCTCCTTGCGGCTGCCGGGCGCCACGTACAGCTCGCAGCCGATAATGGGCTTGATGCCAGCCTTCTGGGCGGCCAGGTAGAAGTCGATGGCGCCGAAGAGGTTGCCGTGGTCGGTGAGCGCGAGCGCCGGGAAGCGCAGCTCCTTCGCCCTGAGGACGAGCCTTTCGAGCTGGGCCGCCCCGTCGAGGAGACTGTACTCGGAGTGGACGTGGAGGTGGACGAACTCGCTGTGCTGCATGTCAGATCGGGTCACTCCCACTCGATCGTGCTCGGCGGCTTGGAGGAGACGTCGAAGACGACCCGGTTGATGCCCTTCACCTCATTGCTGATCCGGCTGGAGATCCGGCCCAGGAGATCATAGGGCAGCCGCGCCCAGTCGGCCGTCATCGCGTCCTGGCTCATCACCGCCCGCAGCGCGATCACCTGCGCGTAGGTGCGGAAGTCTCCCATGACGCCCACCGTGCGCACCGGCAGCAGGACCGCGAAGGCCTGCCACAGCTCGCGTTCGAGCCCGGCCGCGCGCACCTCGTCCTGGACGATGGCGTCCGCCTCGCGCAGCCGGTCGAGGCGCTCGGGCGTCACCTCGCCGAGCACCCGGATGGCGAGGCCCGGACCGGGGAACGGCTGGCGCCAGACGATCTCGGATGGAAGACCCAGAAGCTCACCGACCCGTCGAACTTCGTCTTTGAACAGCTCTCGAAGAGGTTCGAGCAGCTTGAAGGTCATCTTCGTCGGCAGCCCGCCTACATTATGGTGCGTCTTGATCGTGGCCGACGGCCCCTTGAAGGACACCGACTCGATCACGTCGGGATAAAGCGTGCCCTGGGCCAGCCAGGGGATCTCCCCGAGCCGCCGGGCCTCGTCCTCGAAGACCCCGATGAACTCCGCCCCGATGCGCTTACGTTTCAGCTCGGGATCCGTGACGCCGCGCAGCGCGTCGAGGAAGCGCCGGGAGGCGTCGACGTGAACGAGGTTCATCTTGAAGGCGTCACGGAAGGTGTGGACGACGGACTCCGGCTCCCCTTTCCGGAGCAGGCCGTTGTCCACGAACATGCACGTGAGCTGATCGCCGACGGCGCGATGGACCAGGACCGCGGCGACGGCGGAGTCCACGCCCCCGGACAGGGCGCACAGCACGCGGTCGCGCCCCACCTGGTCGTGGATCGACCGGACCGTCGTGTCGATGAAGGAAGCCATGGACCACGAGCGCTTGACCTTGCACACCTCGAGAAAGTTCTCAAGGACCTTCCGCCCCTGGGGGGTGTGGGCCACCTCCGGATGGAACTGCACTGCGTAGAGCCGGCGATGCTCATCGGCCATGGCGGCGACGGGGCAGTTCGGCGTCGAGCCGAGCATCTCGAATCCCTTGGGAGGTCGCAGTACGGTGTCTCCGTGGCTCATCCAGACGCTGAGCCGTCCCTCGTGCTCGGGCTCGATCCCCTCGAACAGCCGGCTGGAGCCGTGGAGCGTCACTTCGGCAGCCCCGTACTCGCGCCGCTGGGCGGGTGCGACGTGGCCGCCCAGGAGGTAGCCCATCGCCTGCATGCCGTAGCAGATGCCGAGGATCGGCACCCCCGTCTCGAAGAGCGCCTTCGGCGGCAGGGGTGCGCCCTCCTCGTACACGCTCGAGGGCCCACCGGAGAGGATGATCCCCCGGTAGGCGTCGGCGAGCAGCGCGTCGAGAGGATGGGTGCAGGGGAAGATCTCGGAATAGACGGACATTTCCCGGATCCGGCGGGCGATGAGCTGGGTGTACTGCCCTCCGAAATCGAGGACTGCGATCTTGTCGGCCGCGTCCACAGACCGATCCGCGGCCGGGCTACCGGGGGCGCCCGAGCTTCTGAGCCTGCTGGAAGACCTTGCCCTCGGTCTTGATCGCCGGGGCGATGATCAGCTCCGTCAGCTGGAGTTCGCGGATGTTGCGCGCCCCCACCGAGCCCATGCACGTGCGGATGGCGCCGACGAGGTTCAGCGTGCCGTCCTCTGTGAACGCCGGGCCGAAGAGAATCTGCTCCAGCGGCCCGGCGATGCCGACGCGGATGCGCGTGCCGCGCGGCAGGTTCTGGTGCGGCGTGGCCATGCCCCAGTGGTAGCCACGCCCCGGGGCCTCGATGGCGCGGGCGAAGGCCGAGCCGATCATGACGGCGTCGGCGCCCGAGGCCAGGGCCTTGCAGACGTCGCCGCCCGTCGTCATACCGCCGTCGGTGACGATGGGCACATAGCGCCCCGTCTGCTTGTAGTAGAAGTCGCGGGCGGCCGCCGAGTCGGCTGTGGCCGTCACCTGGGGCACCCCCAGCCCCAGCACCTCACGGCTGGTGCAGGCCGCGCCCGGCCCCACGCCGATCAACAGCGCGTCGGCGCCGCAGTCCATCAGCTCGAGACACGCTTCGTACGTGACGACGTTGCCGATGATCAGGGGAATGGCGAGCTGCTTCTTGAGACGACGGAAATCGACCGGCGCGTACTCGGTGGCGATGTGGCGCGCCGTGGTCACGGTGGACTGCACCACGAAGACGTCGGCCCCCGCCTCTTGCGCGATCTGCGCGAAGCGCTCCGCGCGCTGGGGAATGGAGGAGACGACCGCGGGTCCACCACCCTTTTTGATCTCCTGGATCCGCCGGTGGATCAGCTCCTCCTTGATCGGCTCGCCATAGATCGACTGAATGATCTTGGTGGCTTCCTCCTGGCTGGCCGAGACGATCCGTTCCAGCACTTCGTCGGGATTCTCGTAGCGGGCGAAGATGCCCTCCAGGTTGAGCACGGCCAGACCGCCCAGGCGGCCCATCTCGACCGCCAGGCGCGGTCCCACCACGCCATCCATGGCTGCCGCGATGATGGGCAGGTCGAACCGGCGCCCACAGAGCTCCCAGGAGATGTCGACCTCGTTCGGATTGACGGTGACGGTCCCGGGGACGAGCGCGATATCATCGAACCCGTACGCCACCCTCGCCTTACGGCCTCGGCCGACCCACATCCCCATCAGAGCCCCCCTTCTCCGCGGGTTAGAAGTCGTCGCAGCGCCCCTGTATATAGGGATCGCCGCTCATCCCTACACTAGATTTAGTGTAGTATAGCCGCCCCGCCCCGGTGTGTCAACGCGCGCGCCCCTCAGCGGCCGGCCCGCTCGTACAGGAGCCGGAGCCCCTCCAGCTTCAGGTCGGGGTTGACGTGCTGGATCGAGCGCGTCACGCCGGCGATCAGCGAGACCAGACCTCCGGTGGCCACCACCGCGGGGGCGCCGCCCATCTCGTGCTTCATCCGCTCGACGATCCCGTCCACGAGGCCCGCCCAGCCGTAGACGACCCCCGACTGGATGTTGGTAATCGTGTCGCGGCCGATCGCCTGGGGCGGCTGCACCAGCTCGACACGAAAGAGCCGCGCCGCGCGGCTGATCAGCGCCTCCACCGAGACCCCCAGCCCCGGCGCGATGGCGCCGCCGATGAATTCGCGGCGGGCGTTGACGCAGTTGAAGGTGGTCGCCGTCCCGAAATCGACGACGATCAGCGGCACCCCGTAGAGCGCCTCGCCCGCCACGGCGCCGAGGATCCGGTCCGGACCGACCTCGCGGGGATTCTCCACCGCCAGCACCAGGCCCGTGTTGACGCCAGGCTCCACGAAGAATGCGGCGCGCCCGAAGTACTTCTCACACATCCACTCGAGTATCTGCTGCACCGGGGGCACGACGTTCGAGATGGCGATGCCGGTGACGTCCTGGGGCTGGATGCCCCGCGTGCGCAGCAGCGTCTCGATGAAGACGCCGTACTCGTCCGCAGTCTGCTCGCGGCGGCTGGTGAGCCGCCACGACACGCGCAGGCGGGCGCCGTCGAAGACGCCGATCGTGGTGTTGGTGTTGCCGACGTCGGCGACCAGGAGCACGGCTAGTGCCGTTCCAACGTGGTGGTACTACATCTGGCCAGGAACGACGTACACGGTGCCTCCCTCGGCGCGAATCGGTGGAACGGCACTAGCCTTCGATGGGGCCGGCGAGCACGCGCCGGAGGCCCGGGCCGTCCTGGAGCAGGAGCGCGCCCTCCAGATCGACATCGACCGCCAGGCCCGCCCGGCCGTCGACGCTGATCCGCCGTCCGATGGTCTCGCTCAGCGCGAGCCAGCGCTCGCGCACGGGCGCGAAGCCGTCCGCCTCCAGACGGCCCCGCCAGAGGTCGAACGCGCCGAGGAGTGCGCCCAGGACCGGCTCCCGTTCCACCGTGCGGCCGGTCTCCAGCGCGATCGATGTCGCCCGCCCCTCGAGCTCGGCCGGGAAGCGCCGCTGGGTGAGGTTCACGCCGATGCCGACCACGACGGTCGCGGCCGCCGCGCCGATGCGCGACTCCAGGAGGATACCGGCGATCTTGCGGTCGCGGACGAGGACGTCGTTCGGCCACTTGAGCGTGGGCCGGAGCGCGGCGACCCCGTCCAGTGCCTCGGCCACGGCGATCGCGGCGGCGTAGGACAGCAGCGGCAGGCGCGGCAGCGCCAGGCGCGGGCGGAGCACGATCGAGACGAGAAGGCCCGTGCCCGGCTCGTCGTTCCACGCCCGGCCGCGTCGTCCTCTCCCGGCGGTCTGGTGATCGGCGAGGACGACGGTGCGATCGGCCGCGCCTCGCTCGGCCAGCTCGAAGGCCACGGCCTGCGTCGATTCCACGGCGCCGAGCCTGACGATCGCCGGCGCCGACGCGGCCGGGGGACGGGCCCCTTTCACCGCGGCTCTTCTCGGATCCAGGCCAGGCTCCCTTCCAGCTTGGCCTGGAGCTGGCGCTGCTCGGCGAGACGCTGGCGTTCCTTCTCGACAACCGGAGCCGGCGCCCGCTCGACGAACTCGGGCCGGGCCAGCTTGGCCTCGAGGAACGCGACGGCGTCGGCCGCGCGCTTGATCTCCTTCTCGAGCCGCGCCCGCTCGGCGATAAGGTCCACCACGCCGGCCAGCTTCACGTAGATCTCGGAGGGGCCCACCACGGCGAGCGCCGAGCCGGCCGGGCGCCGCGCCCGGGGGTCGCTCGTCAGGCGGCCGCGCGCCAGGGCTTCGATGAGCGGGGCCTGGGCGGCAAAGAGCGCCTCGTGCTTGCCCACCGGACGCAGCGTGACCTCCAGGGTGACGCCGGGCGCGATCCGCATCTCGCCCCGGATGTTGCGCACGGCGGTGATCACGTCCATCACGGCGCCCATGGCGCGCTCGGCATCGCCGTCCAGCTGGCGGCGGGTCGCCCGCGGGTACGGTGCCACCATGATCGACTCCCCTGCCCTGGCGCGATCGGGCAGGCGCTGCCAGATCTCTTCCGTGATGAACGGCATGAAGGGATGGAGGAGCCGGAGCGTCGATTCCAGAACCGTGACGAGGCGGTGCTGGGTCCTCAGGCGCTCGGCGGGTTCGGCCGGGCGGTAAAGCGATATCTTGGCGATTTCCAGGTACCAGTCGCACAGCTCGTGCCAGAGGAACTGGTAGATCGCCGACGCCGCGTCGTTGAAGCGATAGCGCCGCAGGTGCTCGCGGACCGACGTGATGGTGGCCGCGAGCCGGCTGGCGATCCAGCGGTCGGCCAGCGCGGGCGCGAGCTTGCCGGCGCGCCCCGGGTCGTAGCCGTCGAGGTTCGACAGCACGAACCGCGCCGCGTTCCAGAGCTTGTTGGCGAAGTTGCGGTACCCCTCGATGCGCTCCTCGGCCAGGCGGATGTCCCGGCCCTGGGCGGCCAGCGCGGCCAGCGTGAAGCGGAAGGCGTCCGTCCCGTACTGGTCCATCATCACCAGCGGATCGATGACGTTGCCCTTCGACTTCGACATCTTCTGGCCTTCGGCGTCGCGCACCAGGGCGTGGATGTAGACGTCGCGGAACGGGACGTCACCCATGAAGTGCAGCCCCAGCATCGCCATGCGGGCCACCCAGAAGAAGAGGATGTCGAAGCCGGTGACGAGCACCGAGGTGGGATAGAAGGTCTTGAGCTCAGCCGTGTCGTCGGGCCAGCCCAGCGTCGAGAACGGCCAGAGGCCGGACGAGAACCAGGTGTCGAGCACGTCCGGGTCCTGGCGCAGCAGGCCCCGGCACCGGGGACAGGCCGTCAGGTCGGTGCGCGAGACATGCACGGAGCCGTCGGCGTCGCAGTACCAGGCGGGAATCCGATGGCCCCACCAGAGCTGGCGCGAGATGCACCAGGGGCGGATGTTCTGCATCCAGTGGTCGTAGGTCTTGGTCCAGGCGCGCGGCACGATCTTGATCCGCCCCT
Organism: Candidatus Methylomirabilota bacterium; assembly: GCA_036001065.1. NCBI lineage: Bacteria > Methylomirabilota (SeqCode) > Candidatus Methylomirabilota bacterium. The sequence continues at coordinate 57,982 of DASYUQ010000033.1, read as the reverse complement.
CGCGCACCGCTTTGATCGCTCTCTCGGCCAGCGGCTTCACGTTCACGTACCACTGCTTGGACACCAGGGGCTCGACGATCGTCCGGCAGCGATAGCAGACCCCGACCGCGTGGCGGTAGGGTTCGATCCGGTCGATGAGCCCGAGCTTCTTCATGTCCTCCACGATCTGCTTCCGGCACGCGAAGCGGTCGAGGCCGGCGTACTTCCCCGCCTCGGCCGTCATCTTGCCGTCGAAGCCGATGACGGTGCGGATCGGGAGGTTGTGCCTCCGCCCGATCTCGAAGTCCACGGGATCGTGGCCCGGGGTCACCTTGATGACGCCGGTGCCGAAGCCCGGGTCCACCGCCTCGTCGGCGACGACTTTCATCCGGATCGTGCCCTCCACCGAGGGGATCTCGAGCTCCTGTCCGACGTACTGCGCGTAGCGCTTGTCCCGGGGGTGGACGGCCAGGCCCGTGTCTCCGAGCTTGGTCTCGGGGCGCACGGTCCCCAGCGTCAGTGGACCGTACTTGATGTAGACGAACTCCGCGTCCTGCTCCTCGCGCTCGACTTCGAGGTCGGACAGCACCGTCTGACACCGGGGGCACCAGTTGACGATGTAGTCATCGCGGTAGACCAGCCCTTCCTCCCAGAGCCGCACGAACACCTCGCGGACGGCACGGGAGAGCCCCGGATCCATGGTAAAGCGCTCGCGCGACCAGTCGCACGAGCAGCCCAGGCGCTTGAGCTGGCGGATGATGGTCCCACCCAACTCCTGCTTCCACCGCCAGACCCGCCCGACGAAGGCTTCGCGCCCCAGGTCCTCCTTCGTCTTGCCCTCGGCGGCGAGCTGGCGCTCGATGACGACCTGCGTCGCGATCCCCGCGTGGTCCGTCCCGGGCACCCAGAGTGTGTTGAAGCCGTCCATCCGCTTCATGCGGACGAGGATGTCCTGGAGCGTATCGTTCAGCGCGTGGCCAATGTGAAGCGATGCGGTCACGTTGGGGGGAGGGATCACGATGCAGTAAGGCTTCTTCGGCGAGGCGGGATCGGCGTGGAAGTAGCCACGCTTCTCCCACTCCGGGTACCAGCGCGCCTCCACGACGGACGGATCGTAACGGTCCGCGATCGGTGGCGGCGGGGAGCTCATGAAGGAGCCGTCATTGTAGCACCGGAGTGGCGGCGGTGAGTCGCCACTGACCGCCGCTCCGATGGAACGTCAACGCCCACGGCCCGAGATCGCCCGCCGACGCGGCCACCGACACCGCCGCGGGATTCGCCCCGTCGGGCGCGTCGCAGGCCAGCTCCCGCTCGAGCCGAGCGGGCAGCTTCTGACGGAGCTGGGCGTCGGGCACCAGGGTCGTCAGCGCGGCGCGATTGCCGGCGGCCAGCGCCTCCAGCAGCCCGGCCACCGAACGGTGCAGCGCGAGGTGCCAGGCGTTGTATTGCCGGCGGGCCACGCGGACGAAGGTGCCGGCGTCGGAGGCCAGGCGATAGACATCCTCCTGCTCCGTTTGTTGATCGCAGCCGGGGATCCAGCCGGGGTAGTGCAGCTCGTAGCGGATCCGGACCTCGCCCCCGCGCACGCGGTACTCGCGGGCCATGAGGCCATCGGGAAAGAGCTCGGCCGTGCTCCAGACGATGGCGATGTCGTCGCCGCGCTGGCGGACGAGGTCGAACCGGAGCGCGCGTGTCCCCCGCCCGGTGAGCAGGCCCTCCCACACGACGAGGAACTGCGGACCGGCGGCCGCCGGGGGCAGCTCGTAGAGACCGGGACGCCCCTCGCGCTGCATCGCGGCGATGAGCTGCGCCTCGCCGCGGGGGGCGCCGTACACGCGCACCGAGCTGCTTCCCGCGCCCTCGCTCACCTGAAAAGCGCCGACGGTGAGGCGGCCGATGCGTGCGATGCGGAGCGAGGCGCCGCCCCACGCTTCCGCGAACGCGTCCAGACGATCCTGAAGGAACGCCGGCGAGGCGAAGACGTCGCCACTGGCGAGGTTTTCGACGACCTCGTCGTCCAGGAGCGCGAAGATCTCGCGGTAGGCCTCGCCGGCGCGCGCGGGATCGGTGACCTCGGCGAGGGTGAGCCGCGTCGCCGCCAGCGTCCGGAAGCGGTCCAGCCGATCGGAGGCGTCGGTGGCCCGCCCCGGCGCGGCGACCAGCACGATGTGCGCGAGAATCGCCAGCGACACCAGCAAGGTCCGTCTCACGGGCCTATGGTACAACAGAGCGGTGAGGCTGCCGCGGCTGGCGGTCCTGGACCGGTACTTCCTGCGCGAGCTGCTGGCGCCCTTCGCGCTCGGCGTCGCCCTCTTCACGTTCTTCCTCATCATCGATCGCATCTACCACCTGACCGAGCTGGTGATCACCAAGGGCGTGCCGTTCCATCTGGTGATCCAGCTCCTCATCTTCATGCTCCCCTCCTTCCTGGCCCATACGCTGCCGATGGCGCTGCTGGTCGCCGTGCTCCTGGCCGGGGGCCGCATGGCGGGAGACCTGGAGATCGTGGCCTTCAAGGCCGCCGGCGTGAGCCTGCTGCGGTTGTTCCGTCCGGCGTTGCTGGCCGCCCTCATCGTCACCCTGACCACCGCCGCCCTGACCCTGGTCCTGAACCCGCTGGCCAATCGCGAGTTCCAGGGGCAACTGTTCAAGATTCTGCAGGCGCGGGCGGTCAGCGGGCTCAAAGAACGGATCTTCAACACGAGCTTCGCGGACCTGACGATCTACGTGGAGGATATCAGCGCCTCCCAGGTCGGGCTGCGCGGCGTGATCGTCTCGGACGAGCGGGACCCGAAGCTCACCCGCATCATCACCGCTCGGGAGGGGCGTCTGCTCACCGACGAGGTCAGCCGCCGGATCACCCTGCGCCTGCTCGACGGCGGCCTCAACGAGGCCGACGTGGATCCGGTCGATCCGCCCAGGGAGATCGTGACGGAGGGGCCGCCACCCGGCGGCGCCGCCGACTCCCGCCGCTACCGGTACACGGCGTTTTCCATCTACGACATGACGCTGGCCCTGGAGTCGCCGCTCAAGGCAGCCGTGCGGCTCGACAAGCCGGAGAAGGATCTGGGGCTCCGCCAGCTGCGTCAGAAGATCGAGGCGCTGCCAGACGACGCCTACACCCGGCGGCCGTACGAGGTCGAGTTCCAGAAGCGCTTCGCATTTCCGGTGGCGGCGCTGGTCTTCTCGGTGCTGGGCTTTCCGCTGGCGGTGCGGTCCCATCGGGGAGGGCGGAGCGTGGCGCTGGTCGGCACGCTCGCCATCCTGGTCACCTATTATCTGATTCTGACCACGCTGGAGGGCCTGGCGCTTCGGGAACGGCTGCCCATCGCGGCAGCGATCTGGACGCCGAACGTCCTCTTCTCGATCCTGGGCGCCGCACTGCTGACAGCCACCGCCCGGGAGTGGCGGGCACCGCGCCTGAGGGCCCTCTGGCGCGCCTTCGATTTCGCCTGGCAGCACCTGCCGCGGCGGCGCGGGCGGCGCGTGGAACGCTTCAGCGGGACCGGGCGCGAGACGACCTACATCGTCGACCGCTACCTGCTCCGGCGGTTGCTGGCCTTCGTCGGCATCGGCCTGGCGGTGGCCGGCGCCCTCTTCGTGGTGGTCGATCTGCTGCAGACTCTCGACCGCTACCTGCGGGTGAAGCCGCCGTTCACCTACATCGTCCAGCACTTTGCCTTCGCGCTGCCGGTAGCGCTCCATCAGGGGCTGCCCATCGTCATGCTGGTGGCGACGATCTTCCTCTTCCTGACCCTCACCCGGTGGCACGAGCTGACGGCGCTGAAGGCCGCCGGCGTCAGCCTGTACCGGGCCAGCGCGCCGGTGCTGCTGTGCGGGCTCGTCGCCGCCGTGGCAGCGGGCCTCTTTCAGGAGTTCCTGCTCCCCATCCTCAACGAGCGGGGCGAGGAGGTGGATCGCGTCAAGATCAGGGGCCAGCTCCCCCGCCACTTGCAGTCGCGCACGCGCCTCTGGCTCCGCAGCTCGGACACCCGGTTCTACCGGGTGGAACTGCTGAACCCGGCGACGCAGGACCTCTACGGGGTGACGGTGCTCGAGATCGACGCCGACTTCCGTCTTGTCAGCCGGCTCGACGCGCGCCAGGCCCACTGGACGCCCACCGGCTGGGAGTTCAGGAACGGCGCGATCCGCGAGATCGACGGGCACGGCCGGGTCACCACGATCCCGTTCGCCCGGACCGCGCTCGGGCTGGAGGAGAGCATTACGGACTTCACCGAGATCCAGAAGCCCCCGTCGGCGATGAGCTACCGGGAGCTGCGCGAGTACGTTGCCCGGCTGGAGTCAGCCGGGTTTCAGGTCAAGAAGTACCTGGTGGACCTGTACTCCAAGCTGTCCGATCCGCTGAAGAACCTGATCATGGTGCTGGTCGCCATTCCCTTCGCGCTCCAGTCGCCGCGCGGCGGACGCGTCTACGCCATCGCCCTGGCGATCGCCATCATGGCGGCCTACATGGTGGTCGACTACTCCGCCCGGGCCTTCGCGCGCGCCGATCTGCTGCCGCCCCTGCTCGCGGCCTGGACGGCCAACGTTATCTTCCTCGGACTCGGCGCCTCCCTCTTCCTCCGCGCCCGCACCTAGTACCGTTCCAACTTGTTGATACTAAATCTGTCCACGAACGACGTACACGGTGCCTTCCTAGGCGCGAATAGTTGGAACGGCACTAGCGGTCTCCGGATTCAGCATCGAGAAGGGTGGTGCGCGCGACGCGGGCTTTTGAGAGCCGGCTCCGCCGGCGCAATCCCTTCCTGGGGGAGGCCTCGGAGGGGGCCGTAACGTCCGCCCCCTCCGACTAATCTAGCGGTTGGCTTCGGTGAGGGCGCGCAGCGTCTCTTCCAGACGCTTCTGCTCCGCGCCGTACTGGGTCCAGTCTCCCCGTCGCAGCGCGTCCTGCGCCCGCTGCCAGATCTCCCAGGCGCGGTGGCCCAGGGCGCGGAGCGGAGGCGCCGGCTCACGCTGCCCACCGGGACCGAGCGCCGGGACAGCGGCCGCGGGGCTGGCGAGCCGCCCGCCGAAGACGCGGGCCAGCGATTGCTCCAGCGTCGGCTCCATCGCGATCTGATTGCCGTAGGCGACGATCACGCGGCGGAGCTCGGGGAGCGCACCCTGCTCGGACGCCGCCAGGTAGAGCGGCTGGACGTAGATCAGCGACTGGTCGATCGGGATGGCCAGCAGCGAGCCGCGGATCACGGTCGAGCCGCGCTGGTTCCAGAGCGACAGCTGCTGGGAGATGACGGGGTCCTGGTCGATGCGCGCGTCGACTTGGCGGGGCCCATAGACGAGCTTCTGCTTGGGGAAGTTGTAGACGACGAGGCGCCCGTAGTTCGGCGGATCCGAGCGACCGGCCAGCCACGCGATCATGTTGTCCCGGCGGGAGGGGTTGAAGAGCGTCAGTAAAATGAACTCTTCCCGCTTCTCGCCGGGCAGCCGCATGATCGTGTAGTAGGGCTCCATCTCGCGGTCGCGGCCGTCGACGGTCCGCCGCGGGACGGCCCAGAGGTCCTCCTTGTTGTAGAAGACCTGGGGCTCCAGCATGTGATAGACGGCGTACTTCCGCGCCTGGATGGCGAAGAAGTCCTCCGGGTAGCGGAGATGCCGGCGCAGGTCGGCGGGCAGCTCCTCCAGCGGGCGGAGGAGACCGGGGAAGGCGCGGGCGTAGGCGCGCACGATGGGGTCGGTCGAGTCGGCCAGGTAGAACCCGACGGCGCCGTGGTAGGCGTCCACCGTGACCTTGACCGAGTTGCGGATGTAGTTGCCGACGTTGCGGACCGGCTCCGAGTACGGGTAGCGGTCGGTAGTGGTGTAGCCGTCGAGCATCCACACCAGGCGTCCGTCGTCGGTGACGACGATGTACGGGTCCCGATCGAAGCGGAAGAACGGCGCGATGAGCCGCACCCGCTCGGCGACCGCCCGGTGCATCAGGACCCGGCTCTCCGCCGTCAGGTCGTGGGAGAGCAGCATCTTGATCTCGCCGAAGCGCGCGGCGAAGAGGGCCTTGCGCAGGAACGACGAGAGCGGGATTCCACCCGTTCCCCGGTAGGTCGTGTACACGTTCTGGTCGCCGGCCGGGTAATCGAGCTCCTGGGAGCGGGTGCGCAGCAGCACGTAGTCGTTGGAGATCTCGCCGAAGTAGATCTCGGGTCGCGTGATCTTGGCGAAGCCGTCGCTCTTGGGAGGAATGTCCTTGACCAGGAGCTCCGGGAGCCCCTCGGACGTGATCCGGTTCACCGGCCCCACGATCACGCCGTAGCCGTGGGTGAACGTCAGGTGCTCGTTGATCCAGCTCCGCGCCCCCTGCAGGTGGGGGTAGGACAGTTCGCGCGGCGACAGCATGAGCTGCCGGTACTCGCCGTTCAGCGTGTAGCGGTCGTTGTCGACGTCCACGAACTTGTAGTAGGTGCGGATCTCCTGGAGCTGCGCGAACGTCCGGAGGAGCGGCCGGTGGTCCCAGAGCCGGATGTTCTTGATCGTCAGCACGTTGCGCTCGAGCGCCCGGGCATCCAGCGTCTCGTCGGCCGGGAACTCGTGCTCCTCGATGCGATCGAGCCCGTAGGCCTGGCGGGTCATCCGGATGTTGTGGACGATGAACGGCCGCTCGGCGACCAGCTCGTTGGGGGCGACCCGAAAGCGCTGCAGGAGCGCGGGATAGATGCCCAGGCCCACCACCCAGACGGCGACCAGCACGAGCACGCCGGCCCCGACGACCCTGAGGCCTGTGCGCGTGAGCTGCAGCAGGCAGGCCAGGGCGCAGAGGACCGCCAGCACCGCCAGCGCCTGGAGCACGGGCAGCGAGGCGTGGACGTCGGTGTAGGCGGCCCCGTAGATGACGCTGCGTGGGGAGTAGACCAGCTCGAACCGGTCCAGCCAGAACCCGACGCCGGCGAGCGCCAGCAGCAGCGCCCCCAGCACCAGCAGATGCGCCCGGGCGCCGGCCGCCAGCCGCGGGCCGCGCGCCGTCAGCACCAGGCTTCGCTGGAGCACGTAGACCAGGACCGTGAGCAGGAGCGTGCCCACGACGAGCGCGGTGGCCCAGCCGCTCAGCAGGCGCCAGAACGGCAGCGTGAAGACGAAGAACGCCAGGTCCCGGCCGAAGAGCGGGTCGGTGGTGTTGAACGGCACCGCGTTGAGGTAGCCGAGGACGGTTTCCCAGTGGGCGCTGGCCCGCAGGCCCGAGGTGAACGAGATGAACGCGAGCACGATGGGCAGGAACCGGCGGAGGAGCGGCTCGATCACCACTCGGCCGGGCAGGCCGAGCTGGTCCTCCAGCTCCCAGAGCACGTCGGGACGCGCCGTGCGGGCGGCGAAGGTCAGGTTCGCGTAAAGGAACACGAGGACGCCGAGGGCGACGGCGGTGAAGAGCGTGCCTCGGTACCAAAGGGTCGTCAGGAAGACCTGGACGTAGCCGACCTCCTGGAACCAGAGCCAATCCGTGTAGAGGGGGACGATCTGCCCGACGAGGCCCAGGACCAGGAGGACCAGGACGAGCAGGACAGCTGTTTGGGATCGTCTCATCGCTGGGCGGCCAGCCGCTAGGTGCCGTGACGCCAGGAGGCCAGGTACGACTCCTGCTGGGCGGTGAGATCGTCGATCTCGACGTTCATGGACGCGAGCTTGAGCCGGGCGATCTCGCGGTCGATCTCGCGCGGCACCACGTAGACCTTCCGCTCGAGCGTCCGCCCGCGCTTGACCATGACCTCGGCGGCCAGCGCCTGGTTGGCGAAGCTCATGTCCATGACCGCGGCCGGATGGCCCTCGGCGGCGGCGAGGTTGATCAGCCGGCCCTCGCCGAGCACGTAGATGCGCCGGCCGCCGGACAGCGTGTGCTCCTCCACGAGGGGGCGCACCTCCCGGCGGTGCTGGGCCAGGGCCGCCAGCGCCGGCAGATCGATCTCGACGTTGAAGTGGCCCGAATTGGCCAGGATCGCGCCGTCCTTCATCCGCGCGAAATGCTCCTTGCCGATGACCGAGGTGTTGCCGGTGACGGTGACGAAGACGTCGCCCGCCTCGGCGGCCTTCAGCATCGGCATCACCGGGAAGCCGTCCATGACCGCCTCCAGCGCGCGCAACGGCTCCACCTCGGTGACGACGACGTGCGCGCCCATGCCCTTGGCCCGGGCGGCCACGCCGCGGCCGCACATGCCGTAACCGGCGACGACGACGGTCCGGCCGGCCAGCAGGATGTTGGTGGCGCGGAGGATCCCGTCGATGGTCGACTGGCCGGTGCCGTAGCGGTTGTCGAAGAGGTGCTTGGTGTCGGCGTCGTTGACGGCGATGACCGGAAAGGCCAGCACGCCCTCTTTCTCCATGGCCCGCAGGCGGAGGACGCCGGTCGTCGTCTCCTCGGTGCCGCCGATGACTTCGCCGACCTGGTGGCTCCCGCCCTCGCCGTGGAGCTGGGAGATGAGGTCCGCCCCGTCGTCCATCGTCACCTGCGGGCGCGTGCCCAGGACCGCCGCCAGGTGACGGTAGTAGGTCGGGTGGTCCTCGCCCTTACGGGCGAAGACGGCCACGTCGTACTCCTTCACGAGCGCCGCGGCGGTCTCGTCCTGCGTGGACAGGGGGTTCGACGCGCACAGCGCCACCTGGCCGCCGCCGGCCTTGAGCGTGAGCATGAGCACGGCAGTCTCCGCCGTCACGTGCAGGCAGGCGCCCAGGCGGATGCCCTGGAGGGGCTTGTCCTTCGCGAACCGCTCGCGCACCTGGCGGAGCACCGGCATCGACTGCTCGGCCCACTCGATCCGGAGGCGCCCGGCCGCGGCCAGGGAGAGATCCTTGACGTCGTGGTCAACCATCGCGCTCTTCGTCCTTTCGTCCTGGCTTCAAGCGAAGATCACGGCCGGGTTCGAATCAACGGCCTCGAGCGCCGGCGAAGCCGGCGCAATCATCCTTTGGGGTGGCTTGGAGGGGTCCGTGAGGCCTCCTCCGACTATGGATCCGGACGGGGCCGCGAGGCCGTGACGTCCGCCCCATCCGATTAGACGCGGACGTCGTCGCGCAGGTCCTTCACCCGATCTGTCCGCTCCCAGGTGAATTCCGGCTCGGACCGGCCAAAGTGCCCGTACGCCGCCGTCTTTTTGTAAATGGGGCGCCGCAGGTTCAGGTACTTGATGATTCCGGCGGGCGTGAAGTCGAAGTGGCGCCGGATCATCTCCTGCAGCCTCGCGTTCGGCACCTTCCCGGTGCCAAAGGTGTCCACCATGATCGAGACCGGATCGGCCACACCGATGGCGTAGGCCACCTGCACCAGCGCCCGCTCGGCCAGGCCGGCGGCCACGATGTTCTTGGCCACATGGCGGGCCATGTAGCAGGCCGAGCGATCGACCTTCGTGGGATCCTTGCCGGAGAAGGCCCCGCCTCCGTGCGGGCAGGAGCCGCCGTAGGTGTCGACGATGATCTTGCGTCCGGTGAGGCCGGTGTCTCCCATCGGGCCGCCGGTCACGAACCGTCCGGTCGGGTTGACGTGGAAGACGCATTGCTTGCGGTCCAGCAGCTCGGCGGGGATCGTCGGCACGATGCACTGCTCGATGACGTCCTCGCGGATCCGCTCGCTCGACACGTCGGGACCGTGCTGGGTCGAGACGACGACCGTCTCCACCGCGCGCGGCTTGCCGTCCACGTAGCGCACGGTGACCTGGGACTTGCCGTCCGGTCGCAGCCAGTCGATGGCGCCGGACTTCCTCAACTGGGCCAGCCTCATCACCAGCTTGTGGGCCAGCGTGATGGGCAGCGGCATGAACTCGGGCGTCTCCGTGCAGGCGAAGCCGAACATCAGCCCCTGATCGCCCGCGCCCAGGCTGTCCACGCCCATGGCGATGTCGGAGGACTGCTCGTCGATGGCCGTGATCACGGCGCACGTGTCGGAATCGAAGCCGTACTTGGCGCGGGTGTAGCCGACCTGCCGGATCGTCTCGCGGGCGATACGCGGGATGTCGACGTAGCACGCGGTGGTGATCTCGCCTGCCACCACCACCAGGCCGGTGGTGAGGAGTGATTCGCAGGCCACCCGTCCTATCGGATCCTGCGCGATGATCGCATCGAGGACCGCGTCGGAGATCTGATCGGCGATCTTGTCGGGATGACCTTCCGTGACCGATTCCGACGTGAACAGGTACTCGTCCCGCGCCATGTTCGTCATCCCTCCTGCAGAAAAATTCGGGTCAGTGTAGCACGCAGCCGCCGGACTTTCGAGTCATTTTCAGGCGCGCGCGTCCCTCAGGGCGCGCCGCCGCGCAAGCGGGCCTTGAGCGCGTCGAGCGTCGGTACCGGCCAGGGATCGACGCCGCGGAGGATGGCCAGGTAGAAGCTCGTCCACTGGCCGAGCGTGATCAGCGACAGCAGCCGCGCCACGGCCCCCGTGCCCCGCGCCCACACTTCGCTGATCCCCCCGGCGGCCGCACCGATGAGCTCGCGCAGGAGCGCGAAGCGGCGGGCGATCTCGGGCGTCTCCTCGTGGTCGCGCAGGAGGACCAGGTGCATCTGGCGCGCGAAGGGGCCGCCCCACGCCTCGATCTCGTTGTGGTTCATCTCGGGCAGCGTGCCGGACGCGGCAAACGTCTTGGCGTTCTCCGCGAGGTCGGTCTTCCACCGGTAGGCGACGGTGCCGGTGACCGGCCCGCCGTAGATCACCGGTAGCCGGCCGCCCAGGGCGAGCGCCAGGCGTTTGGCCTCGTTGTCGGCAGCCGGGCATTCGGGCCGGAGCGCCCCCGCCTGCGCGTCCAGGGCGCCGAGGGCCTCGTCCACTTCGCTGTCCTCCACGACCGTCAGGTCGGCCGATTTCAGGATCGCGAGCAACGGGAAGAAGAGATAGCCCAGGGCCATCCGCGGCATCAGCCCGGTGGGCAGGGCCACGCGCGGCAGGTTCCGCCGCGCCGCCAGCGCGGCCAGGCGGCCGCCCGCGGTGACGGCGACAAGCGCGCAGCCGCGATCGAGCGCCGCTTCCGCCGCCGATACCGTCTCGGCCGTGTCCCCGGAGTACGACACCACGACGACGAGATCGCGCTTGCCGGCGAGCGCCGGAAGGCCGTAGCCCCGGTGGACCAGGACCGGTACGTCGAGGCGCTCGGCGGCGCAGGCGGCGAGCATATCGCCGCCCGCGGCGGAGCCCCCCATGCCGGCGACGATCACCGTGCGAGGCCGGACGAACGCGCCGCCCGGCTCCGGCCGCAACCCGACCGCCGCGCGACACTGGGCCGGGAAGGCCGCCAGCACCTCCCGCGTCCGGTGGGCGTCGCCCCGCGCAATGGCCGCCGGATCGTCGAGCGTCACCGCGCGCTCACGCTCAAGCTGGTCGTCAGCTCCCACCCCTCAGAGGATACGGCCGGCAGCGGCCACACGATGAGAAAAGCGGTGCCCTGGTAGATTCGTTCGAAGCCTCCTTCCGACACCGACACCGTCTCCACGGGTCCCCACGAGAGCTCGGCCGCCGGGCTCCAGCCGAGACGCGCCTCGATGCCGATCCATTCGTCGACCAGCGTGACGCTCGAGACGTCGGCTCGTCGCCCGGCGCCTCGGAGCGGCGGCCGGCCGGGCAGCGCCAAGTACCGGTCGGGCCCGTCGCCCGCGGTGAGCGCGAGATTCCACTGAACCGCCCAGCGGCCCGGGAGAGCCGCCGCCGTCGGCCGGAGCCGGTAGCGGGCTTCGACCGTGGCCGGCCCGATCAGGACGCGCTTTTCGATCCGGAGCGGCGTGTCGTCCCCGGGCTCGAGCGTGAGCACCGCGGCGACGCCGTCCGGCGTCTCTTCGACGCGCGGGCCGAAACGCGCCCGACCGAGCGCCACCCGGGCGGCGCTCCAGGGCGCGACGGGGTCGAGGTCACCGGCGGCGGGGAAGAGGCCGTCGAGCAGGGATCCGCGACGGAACTCGTCGTAGGCCAGCAGCTCGCCGAGTCCGGCCTCCTTGGCGACGGGCGGCTCGTGGATCGTCCGCACCTCGGCGGCCGCGGGGGCGGCGGCGCGGCCCTGCTGCCGGAGCTGGTCGTGGTACGTCTCGGGCCGGCGTGCCAGCACGTCCGCCAGATCGAGCGCGCGCCCGAGATGGCTCAGCTCCGTGAGGGTGCCGCCCGCCTCGGGATTGAGCGTCACCACGAGCTCGCGCGTGCGGACGTGGATCTCTTCGCGCCCGTCGCCGTTGCCATCGGCGCGTGTCCACGCCACCTCGGGCGCGCCCACCGCACGGGCCAGCAGGCGCTCGGCCTCGAGCAGTGACTGCTTGACGGCTCGCCGGAGATGCGGCAGATAGCAGCCGCCGAAGACGCCGTGCCAGTACGCGTCGTTGGCCTGGCCGCGCCAGAGCGCGGTCCTGGCCTGGGCGATCCGGGCGTCGTCCGGGCGCCGAGCCGCTTCGTGGTGGATCGCCTGCGACAGCCGGAGCATCTTCCAGTAGACGTCCGCGACCTCGGGATATTTCACCAGGAAGGCGCGCCAGAAGCCGCCGCGCAGCAGCGTCTGCAGCCGCGCCCCGTCGGCGAGCGTGCCCACGTCGCGCTTGGCGATCTCCAGCTGGCGCCCGGCCGCCGGCAGCAGGGCCCATTCGCCCATCTCTCGGTAGGAGGCGGTGGGCAGGTAGACGCGACCGGCGGCGCGGAACCGGTCGACGACGTCGGCGAACGTGGTCAGCTCGAGCCACGGGAGCGCGAGGAGGCGGTCGAAGAAGCGGTCGAGCCACTGCCGTTCATAGACCAGCGCGTAGGTGCCCGGCCACACCCCGAACTTCTCGCCGTCGTCGACCATCGTCAGCGTTTCCACCCGCGACCGCCGACTCTCGAGGTACTCGACCGTGGCCTCGACCTCGGCGAACGGGATCAGGTAGCGCAGGCGCTGGTTGATGGGAAAGACGCCGACCACGGCGCCCTGGTCCTCGGTGAGGTAGTAGCCACCCAGCGTATCGGGATCGAAGCCGGCCAGGGCGAAGTGGCTGTCGTCGACGAGCACGTACTCGACGCCCGCGTCCCGGATGGTCCGGGGCAGCTGGGGCTCCCACACGCGCTCGGCCAGCCACATGCCGCGGGGGCGGACGCCGAAGTGCGACTTGATGAAGTCGGTGAGGAGCTCGATCTGGCCGACCTTGTCCTGGTCGGGCAGGATCGCCAGGATCGGCTCGTAGAACCCCCCGGTGAGCAGCTCGACCTGGCCGCGGCCGACCAGGGTGGCGAGCAGATCGAACGTGGCCGGCGAGCGCTCGCGCAGCCACTCCAGAAGGCTTCCCGTCCAGTGCGCGGTCAGGCGGACTTCGGGGTGGGCGTGCAGGCGCTCGAGGAAGGGCCGGTACGCCCGGGCCGTGGCCTCCTCGAGAACGTGATCGAACTGGCCGACAGGCTGGTGATTGTGGACGCCAAAGCCGAGCGCCAGCCGCCCACCGCTCACGAGCCCTACTCGCGATCCAGATCCCGGTGCACGACGCTCGGCGCGAGACCGAGCTCGTCGAGGAACGGCTTGAGTTCCTCCACGACGGCGACCGAGCGGTGGCGCCCGCCGGTGCAGCCGACGGCGATCGTCAGGTACGCCTTGCCCTCCCGCTCGTAGGCGGGCAGGAGGAAGCGCAGCAGATCTTGAAGTCGCGCCAGCAGCTCCCGGCTCTCGGGATGGCGCATGATGAACTCCCGCACGCGCGCGTCCCGGCCGTCCAGGGCCCGGAGATTGTCGACGAAATGGGGATTGGCCAGGAAGCGGACGTCGAAGACCAGGTCGGCATCGATCGGGATGCCGTGCTTGAAGCCGAAGGAGATCAGCATCGTCGCCAGCCCCGCCCGCGCCTTCGGCGCCCCGTAGAGCTCGACGAGGAGATCCCGGAACTGGTGGACGGTCAACGCCGAGGTATCGACGATCCGATCGGCGATCTCGCGCATGTGGGCCAGCGCCTTGCGCTCGGCCCGGATCGCGTCCAGCACGTGGCCGTCGCCGGCCAGCGGGTGGCGTCGGCGCGTCTCGTGGTAGCGGCGGACGAGCGCCTCGTCGCCGGCCTCGATGAAGAGGACCTCCACCGCGTGGCGGCGCGCCTTGAGCGCCTGGAGCGCGTCGAGGAGGTGCGAGAGGTACTCCCCTTCCCGCACGTCCACGCCCAGCGCGACGCGGCGGATCTTCTGCATCGAGCGGGCCACCAAGTCCGAGAAGGTGGGGATCAGCGTGGTCGGCAGGTTGTCGACACAGAAGTAGCCCATGTCCTCGAAGCACTTGATGGCGAAGCTCTTGCCGGCCCCGCTCATGCCGGTGATGACGACGAACCCGATCGACTCGGCCGCCGTCACGCCACTGGCTCGATGAGGCCCAGGCCGCCGTTGCGGCGGCGGTACAGCACGTTGACGTCGCTGGTCTCGGCGTTGCGGAAGACGAGGAACTGGCCGTCGCGGAGGCCGAGCTGCATCACTGCCTCCTCCACCGACATGGGCTTGGCGACCAGGCGGCGCGGGACCAGGTCCGGCCCCGCTCCCGCGTCGGGGCCGGTCGGCGGACGGCTCGGCAGGCGCGCCTGCCCGGCTCGTCCCCGGTGCTGGCGGCGGTCCTTGTCCTCGCGGACCTGCCGGCCCAGGGCCTCGAGCGCGTCGTCCACCGCCGCCACGAGGTCGCCGGCCGTCGCCTCGCTCGAGAAGGTCCGCCGCCGGGCCCGTAGCGTGAACCGGGCCGTCCGGCGGAACTTCTCGGCCGCGCACACGACCCGGGCGTCGAGGATCTTCGGGAGCACGCGGGCGACCTTCGTCACCTTGCGTTCGATTAGCGCCTTGAACCCCGGCGTGAGCATGACGCCGCGGCCGCTGATGATCACCTGCATCGGGGCCGCCGCACCTACCGCCGCTTGGGCGCGAGGCGGCGCTGATGGGAGGGCAGGATCCCCAGCTCCTCCCGGTACTTGGCTACCGTACGCCGCGCGATCACGAGCCCCCGGCCCTTCAGGATCTGGGCCACTTCCTGGTCGGAGAGCGGCTTGGAGGGATCCTCGTTGGCCAGCAGGTCCTGGATCATCTTCTTGACGGACACGGACGAGACCATGTCGCCGCCGTCCGAAGCGATGCCGCTGTGGAAGAAGAACTTCAGCTCGAAGAGCCCTTGAGGCGTCTCCACGTACTTGTTCGTGGTCACCCGGCTGATGGTGGACTCGTGCATGCCGATATCTTCGCCGACGTCGCGCAGGGACAGCGGCCGCAGGTACGGCAGTCCTTTGTCGAGGAACTCCCGCTGGAACTTGACGATCGACTGGGTCACCTTCCGCAGCGTCCGCTGCCGCTGATCCACGCTCTTGATCAGCCACACCGCCGAGCGGAGCTTCTGCTCGACGTACTGGCGCGCTTCGTCGCCGGCGGTGCGGAGCAGCGACCGGTAGAGCGAGTTGACCCGCAGGCGCGGAATGCCGTCCTCGTTGAGGACGACGACGTAGTCGCTGCCCATCTTGTGGACGACGACGTCGGGCACGATGTAGCGCGAGTCGTTGCCCCCGAAGCGGCGGCCCGGCTTCGGCTCCAGGCCCATGATCTCTTCCACCGACTCCATCACGCGGTCCAGGGGCAGCTTGAGCGCCCGCGCGATGTCGGGGTACCGGCGGCGCGAGAGGTCCTCGAAGTGCTGCTCCACGATCTCGACCGAGACCGGATCCGGGTTGGGGTCGCTCTTGAGCTGGATCAGCAGGCACTCCTGGACGGAGCGGGCGGCTACGCCGGGTGGGTCGAAGCCCTGCACCATCGCCACCACGCGCTCGGCCTCCTCCACGGAGACGTCGCAGCGCTGGGCGATCTCGCTGGGCTCCGCGCGCAGGTAGCCGTCGTCGTCCAGGTTGCCGATGATCTCGTTGCCGATCCGGCGGATCACGGGGTCCGTGGTGGAGAAGCGGAGCTGCTCCTCCAGGTGATCGGTGAGCGACGACTCGGAGCGCACCATGTTCTCGAAGGGCAGGTCGTCGCGTTCCTCCTGGGCGACGAGCGAGCGCTCCTGGTGGTCGTCGTCGAACATCACCGCGGGCAGGTCGAACGGCAGGTCGTCGGTGGCCCGCTCCTTGTCGACGGGGGACGGCTCGACCGGCTGGGAGGCGGGTGGGGGCGGCTCGGGCGCCTGCGGGCTGTCCGGCGTCTCCGGCGCCTCCGGCGCCTCGGTCGGCACCTCCTCCAGGAGCGGGTTCTCCAGCAGCTCCTTCTGCACCACCTCCTGCAGCTCGAGCGTGGAGAGCTGCAGGAGCTGGATCGCCTGCTGCAGCAGCGGGGTCATGACCACCCGCTGGCTCTGCCGGAGGGAAAGTCGGGTTTCCATCGCCATGGCGGAGCTCTTCCGGGCTAGAGAGAGAACCGCTCGCCCAGGTAGATCTCCCGGGCGGTCGGGTTGTTGGCAATTTCGGTGGCGGTGCCGGAGACCAGCACCTTGCCACCGTACAGGATGTAGGCGCGGTCGGTGATCGACAACGTCTCCCGGACGTTGTGGTCGGTGATGAGGATCCCGATGCCGCGATCGCGAAGCCGCGCGATGATCTCCTGGATGTCACCGATGGCGATCGGATCGATGCCGGTGAACGGCTCGTCCAGGAGCAGGTACTGCGGCGAGGTCACCAGCGCCCGCGTGATCTCGAGCCGGCGCCGCTCGCCGCCCGAGAGCGTGTCGGCGGGATAGGGCGCCAGCGGGGTGAGGTCCAGCTCGGCCAGGAGCTCATGGCAGCGCTCGCGCCGCTCGGCGGCCGTGAGATCCAGCGTCTCCAGGATCGCCAGGAGGTTCTCCTCGACGGTCAGCTTCCGGAACACCGACGATTCCTGCGGGAGATAGCCGAGCCCCATCCGGCACCGGCGGTACATGGGCAGCGCGCTGATCTCCTCACCCTCCAGGAAGATGCGGCCACGGTCCGTCGGCAGGAGCCCGACCATCATGTAGAAGGACGTCGTCTTGCCGGCGCCGTTGGGGCCGAGCAGGCCGACCACCTCGCCCCGCTGGATGTCGAGCGACACGTGATCGACGACCTTGCGGTGCTTGAACCACTTCGTGAGCTCGAGAGCGACGAGGCCTTCCATCGGCTCAGTTCTGGCAGCCCGGCTGGGGTTTCGACGCCGCCGCGGTCGTGGTCGAGTCGGCCGGCTTGGCCTGCTCCTTCTGGTAGAAGACCGCCTTGACCCGCTCCTGGCGTCCCCCTTGGACGATGCTGCGGTCCTGGGAGAGGAAGATGGTGATCGTGTCGCCGCTCACCACGTTGTCCTCTTGCCAGACGCGGGCGTTGCCGATCAACACCATGCGCTGCTCGAGGTCGAAGTACTCCGCGCGCTTGGCCGTGCCCGTCCGGCAGTCCTTGGTGACGATGCGCACGTTCCCGCTTGATACGGTGCGCAAGATCCGGTCGCCCTTCTCGTCGAGATAGACCTCCATGCGGTCGGCGTACTGCACGGAGTTGTTCTGGCGCGCCACGACGTTTCCGATGAAGATGACGAGGCTCTCCTTGCCGAAGCGCTCCATCCTGTCGGCGTCGACGGTCACGGGTTGATTCCGGTCCTCGACGGACCGGGGCGGCGTCGCCGGCGGAGGTGGCCCCGTCTGCGCCAGCGCGGCCGCGGCGGCCCCCAGCGCGGCGGCGAGCAACCCGAGCCCGATCAGGGCGCGCCTCCTCACTGCCCCTGCCCGCGCCCGAACGTCGCCCGCACCGGGCCCTTGACCGTGGTGGCCTCGTCGGCCATCCGTACGTCGAGCGCAGTGCCGTCGATGACCGTCCCCTCGCGGACGAGTTTGACCGGTGCGTCCGTCCACATCCGGCGCTCGGTGCCCTGCCAGCGGAGCACGCTCGTCTCGAGCCGGAGCCCGTCGTCGGACGTCAGCACCACGTTCCGGCGGAGCTCGAGGTTCTTCGTGTCCTTGAAGAAGTCCCCCTCCTCGCCGACGATCGTCCAGGCCCGATCCCGGTCCTGGACATGCACCGTGACCCTGCGCAAAGCCGTCCGCCCCTCCTGGTCGAACACCGAGACCTGATCCGCCACGAGCTGCCACCGCCCGCCACCCGCGGACTCCTCCTGAAGCTGGACTTCTTTGAGGCTTATGTCCGCGCTCGATGGCCGGGGTCCGAGCGCTTCGATGCTGGCCGTCCGGCTCCTGGCGACGAGGATGCCCGCCACGATCAGGACGAACAGGGCGACGACGACTAGGATGCGGCGCGCTAGACGATCCATGTTGGCACCCTGCAATTTCGATACCAGCCTATCACATGGCTGGAGAGCGTGGAAGGGGAAAGCGCCTGGCGCCGCAATTACATGTCGATCTTGGCGCGGAGGATGTCGTGGAGGTGGATGACACCCATCGGTCGCCGCTCTTCGTCGACGATGACGAGACTGGTGATCGCGAAGGTCTCCATCACCTCCAGCGCCTTGGCGGCCAGATCCTCGGCGGCGATTGTCTTGGGCGTGCGCGAGGCGACCTCGCCAGCGCGGAGGTTGGCGACCGGCTCCGGACGGAGATGCATCCGGCGCAAATCGCCGTCGGTGATCACGCCGAGCAGACGACCGTCCGTATCCACCACCGTCGTCATGCCCAGGCGCTTGTGCGTCATCTCGACGATGACGTCCTTCATGAGCGCCTCCGCCCGAACGACGGGCACCTCGTCGCCGGTGTGCATGAGATCCGCGATGCGGAAGAGCGTGCGCCAGCCCAGGCTGCCCCGCGGATGTAGCGCGGCGAAGTCCTCCGGTCTCAGGCCGCGCAGCTCCAGCAGCACCATGGCGATCGCGTCGCCCACGGCGAGGGCCGCCGTCGTGCTCGAGGTGGGCGCGAGATTCATGGGGCACGCCTCCTCGGCCACGGCGACGTCCAGGATGACCTCGCACTGGCGGGCGAGCGTGGACTGCGGGTTGCCCGTGAGGAGCACGATGGGCACGCCGAGCCGCTTGAGCGGCGGGAGGATCGCCAGGACCTCGTCGGTCTCGCCGGAGTTCGACAGCGCGAGCATGACGTCCCCGCGGGCGACCATGCCGAGGTCGCCGTGCACGCCCTCCGCCGGATGGAGGAAATACGCGGGGGTGCCCGTCGACGCCAGGGTGGCGGCGATCTTCCGCCCGATGAGCCCGGACTTGCCCATGCCGGTGACGATCACGCGGCCGGTGCAGCGGAAGAGCAGGTCGACCGCCCGGTCGAAGCGCTCGTCCAGGCGGGGAATGAGGGCGAGGATTGCCTCGGCCTCCAATCGTAAGACCCGCTCGGCCAGGCGGCGCGGCTTGCTCATCGCAGCGCGGCCCGGATCGCGCACACTTCATCGAGCACCCGAGGCAGGTCGTCGATGCGCAGCATGTTCGGCCCGTCCGACAGCGGGCGCCCGTCTGATAGCGTGCGGTTGGGGTCCTCGTGCATCTCCATGAAGAGCGCATCCACGCCCACGGCGATGGCCGCGCGCGCGAGCGCGGGCACGTACTGGCGCTCGCCGCCCGAGCGCGTGCCCCCGGCACCGGGCCGCTGCACGGAGTGGGTGGCGTCGAAGACGACGGGAAAACCGAGCTCTCGCATCTGGATGAGCCCGCGCATGTCGACGACGAGGTTGTGATAGCCGAAGGTCGTGCCGCGCTCGGTCAGCAGCACGCTCTGATTGCCCGTCGACACCACCTTGTCCACGATGTTCTTCATGTCTTGGGGCGCCAGGAACTGGCCCTTCTTGACGTTGACCGGCTTCCCCGTACGGGCCGCGGCCAGGACCAGGTCCGTCTGCCGGCACAGGAAGGCGGGAATCTGGAGCACGTCGAGGACTTCGGCGGCAGGCGCCACCTCCTCTACCTGGTGCACGTCGGAGAGCACCGGCACGCCCACCCCGTCCCGGACGCGGCGAAGGATGCGCAGGCCCTCCTGCAGGCCGGGCCCGCGATAGCCGTCCGCCGACGAGCGATTGGCCTTGTCATAGGAGGACTTGTAGATGAAGGGGACCCGGCGGTCGGCGGCGATGGTGGCGAGGCGCTCGGCGGTCATGAGTGCGTGCTTTTCGTTCTCGATGGCGCAGGGGCCGCCGATGAGGACCAGCGGATGACCCCCGCCGATCGGGATCGAGCCGACCCGCACCTCCCGGGTGGACGCGCTCATAGGTCGGAGGGGGCGCCTTCACAGGCGCGCCCACAGGGCGCGACGGCCCCGTCCGAGACCCCAAGTCGGAGGGGGCCGCGCGGCCCCCTCCGAACCTCCCCAAAGGATTGCGCCGGCAAAACCGGCGCTCGAAGGAGCGCGCTCTGGACGCGATACCACTCTTCGATAAACATAGGACGGCTCATGCCAGGCCCGCGTGCGCCAGGGCCGCGTGCACGAAGCCGGCGAAGAGCGGGTGCGGGTCCCACGGGCGCGAGCGGAACTCGGGGTGGAACTGTCCGGCCACGAAGTAAGGGTGCTCGGGCAGCTCGATCATCTCCACGACCTGCTTCTCGGCCCAGACGCCCGATACGCGGAGGCCGTTCTTCTCGAGCTGCTGTAGATACTCGTTGTTCACTTCGTACCGGTGCCGGTGGCGCTCGTGGATGATGGACCGGCCGTAGAGCTGCGCCGCCAGACTCCCCTCGGCGAGCACGATCGGATAGAGGCCCAGGCGCATGGTCCCGCCCTTGGCGGCGATGGCCCGCTGCTCCGGCAGCAGGTCGATGACCGGATGGGGGGAGCCGGGATCGAACTCCGAGGAGTTCGCGCCGGCCAGGGTGCAGACGTTGCGGGCGAACTCGATGATCGCGCACTGCATGCCCAGGCAGATCCCGAAGTATGGCACGCCCCGCTCGCGCGCATAGCGGACCGCGGTGATCTTGCCCTCGATGCCCCGGTCGCCGAAGCCGCCGGGCACCAGGATGCCGTGGATGTCCGCGAAGTGCGTGGCCGGGCCGTCCCGCTCGATCTGCTCGGCGTCCACCCAGGCGACCTCCACCCGGGCCTCGTTGGCGATGCCGCCGTGGGCGAGCGCCTCGACCAGGCTTTTGTAGGAGTCCTTCAGGTCGATGTACTTGCCGACCACCGCGATGCGCGTGGTGGCGCGGGGCGATTTCACCCGCTTCACCACGTCCTCCCAGCGCCGGAGATCGCTGGGGCGCGGGTCGAGCCCGAGGAGCTTGACGATGATGGCGTCCAGCCCCTCCCGGTGAAAGACGAGCGGCACCTCGTAGACGGTATCGACGTCCTTGGCGGTGATGACGGCCTCTTCCTCGACGTCGCAGAAGAGCGCGATCTTGGATTTGATGCCCGGGGGCAGATAGCGATCGGTGCGGCAGAGCAGGACGTCCGGCTGGATCCCGATGGCCCGCAGTTCCTTCACCGAGTGCTGGGTCGCCTTCGTCTTCAGCTCCTGGGCCGCCTGCATGAACGGCACCAGCGTCAGGTGGATGTAGATGACGTTGTCCTTCCCGACGTCCTTCTTGAGCTGCCGGATGGCTTCCAGGAAGGGCAGGCTCTCGATGTCGCCCACGGTGCCCCCGACCTCCACGATGACGACGTCGACGTCGGCGGCGATCCCGCGGATGGAGGCCTTGATCTCGTCGGTGATGTGAGGGATCACCTGCACGGTGCGGCCCAGATAGTCGCCGCGGCGCTCCTTCTGAATCACCGAGAAATACACCTTGCCCGTGGTGACGTTGTGGTCCCGGCTGACCCGCACCGAAGTGAACCGCTCGTAGTGGCCGAGATCCAGATCGGTCTCGCCGCCGTCGTCGGTGACGAAGACCTCGCCGTGTTGATAGGGGCTCATCGTTCCCGCGTCGATGTTGATGTAGGGGTCCATCTTCTGAAGCGTCACGCGGTAGCCGCGGGCCTCCAGGAGCGCCCCGATCGAGGCGGCCGCCAGCCCTTTGCCCAGCGACGACACGACGCCACCGGTCACGAAGATGAATTTCGGAGCCAACCCATCCCTCCTTTCTGATCGGTCATGCCTCCGTCGATCCAGTCTCGCACAGACGCTGCTTCCCCGTCCCGGTCGTTGATCGTTCCGTCCAGCCGGGCGTCCCGCAACGCCGCCAGCACGCGCGCGACGTCACCCCCGCGCTCCACCCCGAGCGCGACGATGTCGGCCCCACCCAGCGCGGGCCGCACGCCCCGCGCCCGCGCCACGAACCACTCGATCGCCGCGCGCAGGGGGGGCTCGTCGCTCAGCCAGAGCCAGGCGAGCTCCAGGTCGGCCCGATCCCACAGCGACCGGGCGCGCTCGCTGGGACGGGTGGCTGCGGCCAGCCGCCGGGTCAGGGCGGGGGCGCCGTCGAGCGCGCGCGCCGCGCGCGCCAGGGGCTCGCCGCTCAGGCCGAGCCGTATCAGTGCGCTCATGGCGACCTCGCGCGGCTGATCGCCCAGCACGGCCAGCGCTCCCAGCTCGAGCGGGGCTACGCGCAGGCCGTGGCGGCCGGCCCAGTCCAGTGCCGCCCCCAGCACGCTCACGCGGGCGGCCGTCGTCGGCCGGAAGCGATACCGCGCGTCGAGCAGGCGAAAGGCCCCCACCCTTCCGAGACGGCGCAGCGCTACGTCGGGGTGGGCATCGCCGAGGATCAGCTCCAGCTCGGCCGCGATGCGTTGCCCCGAGAGCGCCGGGTACGGCGCCAGGCTCAGCGCCAGCGCCTGAGCCCTCGAGGTCCAGCCGTCGGGCGAGAAACCCAGGCGCGCGGCGTAGCGCGCCGCCCGGAAGATGCGCGTGGGATCTTCTACGAACGAGAGCGGGTGCAAGACGCGCAGTCGCCGCCGGGCCAGGTCGCTCCGGCCGCCGAAAGGATCGAGCAGCTCGAAGGTGCCAGACGCGAGCCCGACCGCCATTGCGTTGATCGCGAAGTCGCGCCGGGCGAGATCCTGGCCGATGGTGGATGGCATCACGCGCGGCAGCGCCCCGCGCGTTTCGTAGCGTTCCGATCGGGCCGTGGCGATGTCGATGCGCCCGACCGCGGGCACGGTGAGTGACGCGGTGAGGAAGCGGACGTGCTCGACGAGCGCGCCGGTGGTCGGGACGCCGAGCACGCCGGCGAGCGCCCGCGCCAGGGCCAGCCCGTCGCCCTCGACGACGATGTCGATATCGCCGCCGCTGCCCAGGCCGCCGGGGTCGGTCGCGGGCTCACGAATCGCGTCGCGAACGGTGCCCCCGGCCAGGAAGGTGCGCATCCCGTGCGCGACTGCGAGGCGGCCGATCGCCACCAGCGCCTCCCGCGTCGCCTCGGACAGGCGCCGAGCAAAGCGGGGGCCGAGGGCCGCACCGACATCGGGGCGGCCGGGCGCCGGCGCCACCGCGCCCACGGGGCCCCGGCGATCACGCACGATGACCAGGGCGGCGCCCGCGGCGAGCAGGCGCCGCACCCTGACCTCGGTCTGGCCAGCCTCGACGGAGGGCAACGGCCGAGCCAGGGCCGCGGCGGGCAGATCCTCCAGGCTGAGGCGTGCGCCCCGCGCGAGGTCCTCTCGCAGCACCCACGTGGTGCCGCCCGGAGTCACCACGCCGGCGTTGCGGGCGCGAGCGACCTTGAGCGCGTCGGCCACCCGGGCTCCTGCCGGCACCCGCGCGATGGCCATGTTGACGAGCCCCTCCGCGCCTGGATCAACTTGGGGATAGACGTGCGCCCGCTTCGCCATCCTCATCGCTCGGAAGGGGGCTTGGCCCCCCTGCCGAATCCAGGGTTGGAGGTGGCCTGGCGGCCCCCTTCGGATCCGTAGTTGGAGGAGGTCTCACGGCCCCCTCCGGATCCATAGTCAGAGAGGGCCTCACGGCCCCCTCCGAACCTCCCCAAAGGTGGCGCCGGCAGAGCGGGCGCTCGAACCGCGTCACCTGAGCCGGGGATCATCTCGGCTCTCGGGTGAAACCTGTCGTACATCCGCCGCACGGTGGCAGACGGCAGGTG
This sequence comes from Candidatus Methylomirabilota bacterium, assembly GCA_036001065.1. NCBI lineage: Bacteria > Methylomirabilota (SeqCode) > Candidatus Methylomirabilota bacterium. The sequence goes on along the minus strand of DASYUQ010000033.1, from coordinate 34,230 downwards.
GGTGTAGATCTGCGTCGTCGCGATGTCGGCGTGCCCGAGCATCACCTGCACCGATCGGAGGTCGGCGCCGTTCTCGAGGAGGTGGCTGGCGAAGGAGTGGCGCAGGACATGGGGAGAGACGCAGTATCGCAGCCCGGCGGCGGCGGCGGCCCGGCGGACGATCGTCCACAGCGACTGTCGCGAGAGCGGGCTGCCCCGCGGGTTGACGAACAGGCGCCCGCAGTCACGCCGGCGCGTGGCGAGTGGGCGCGCCGCGGCGAGGTAGCGCTGGAGCCACGTCACCGCTTCGGCGCCGAGCGGCACCAGGCGCTGCTTGCGTCCCTTGCCCGTGCAGACCGCATAGCCGGCGGTCAGGTTGACGTCTTCCAGGCGCAGACCGAGGCACTCGGACGCCCGCATTCCGGTGGCGTAGAGCAGCTCCAGGAGCGCCCGGTCACGGAGGCCGCGGACCCCCGTCACATCTGGGCTTTCGACCAGCGACGCCGCCGCCCGGGGCGAGAGCGTGTGGGGCAACGGTCGGGATCCGCGGGGAAGCTCGATGTGCTCGGTCGGGTCCCGGCGCAGCGCGCCTTCGCGCAGGAGGTGGCGGATGAACCCGCGGAGCGCCGACAGTCGCCGGGCGATGCTCGCTGGCTTGAGGCCGTTGGCGCGGAGCCGCTCCACGTAGGTCACGACGTCGTCGGCGCGCGCGGCGGCCAGCCTGCGCCCCCGGCCCTCAAGGAAGCCGAGGAAGTCCTGCAGGTCGCGGCGGTAGGCGGCCAGCGTGTGCGGGGAGGCGCTGCGCTCGGCCTGGAGAACCTCGAGGAATTCGACGACGGGATCCCTTCCGGACTCGGGCCGGCGGCTGGCTGCCGGCCTCCGGCGCTCGCGCAACCTGCGGCGCGGGCTGAACGGAATGGGCACAGCGGATTATATCAACGCGGTCCCCGGAACGGCAAGGTTCCCCGGAGCGCGCGGTACTCGGGCGTGGCCAGGACGCGACTGGTGCCCAGGAAGATCACCGCGCCCATGCCAACCCCCAGCGCCAGCCAGGCGGCGTCGAGCCAGCCGCTCCCGCCCCGCGGCCACACCCAGAGCCAGAGCGCGCACCACGCCGCCAGCGGCGTGGAGGCCAGAAGCGTGCGCGCCAGGCTCTCCAGGAGTGCGCGGCCGCCGAGCCCACCGAAGCGGCGGCGCGCGACCCACAGCAGGAGGACCACGTTGACATAGGCGCCGATCGATGACGCGAGCGCCAGCCCGCCATGGGCGAGCGGTCCCATCAGCACGAGCGCGGCCAGCACGTTGGCGGCGACCGAGAGCAGCCCCAGTCTGACGGCGGTGCCCGCCTCGCCGACGGCGTAGAAGGCCTGGGCGGCGATGCGGGCGCCGGAGAACCCGACCAGTCCTACCGCGTACCAGGCCAGCGCCTGGGCCGTGGCCAGCGTGTCGGTGGGTCCGAACTGGCCCCGCTCGAAGAGCACGCGAATGATCGGCGTGCGGAGGATGACGAGCCCGACGGTGGCGGGGACGGCGATGTAGAAGCCGAGCCTCAGGGTGAAGTTGAGCGTCGCGGCGACTCCACGCGTGTCCCCGGCCGCCGCCTGCCGCGCCATGGCCGGGAGCGACGCGGAGGCCAGCGCGATGCCGAACACGCCGAGCGGGAACTCCATCACCCGGTCCGCGTAGTTCAGGAACGAGATGCTGCCCGCCGGCAGCAGGGAGGCCAGGAGCGTGTTCACGAACACGGTGACCTGCACCGCCGCCAGACCGAACACCGCGGGCAGCAGCAGCCGGACGACGCGCCCCAGCGCGGGATGGTTCAGCTCCGCCGAGGGGCTGACGAGCAAGCCGCAGCGGCGCAGGCTCGGGACCTGTACCAGGAACTGGCCGACCCCGCCGGCGAGCAGGCCCAGGGCCAGGGCGAGGATGGGAGGCTCGATGCGCGTGGCCAGGGTCAGCACCGCGCCGATCATGCCCAGATTCAGCACGGCGGGGCCGAGGGCGGCGGCGAAGAAGCGCCCGTGCGCGTTGAGGGCTCCCATGGCCAGCGCCGCCAGGCCGACCAGCAAGAGGTACGGGAACATCACGCGCGTGAGGAACACCGCCAGCGCCATCTGCCCGGGGTCGCTGGCGAACCCGGGGGCGATCACGCGGAGGATCCCCGGCGCCGCCGCGATGCCGAGGAGCGTGGTGGCGCCGAGCGCGAGGAGGGCGCCGGCGATCACCGCCCGCAGCATTCTCGAGAACTCGGCCGGGGTCCGGGTCGCGCAGTACTCGCTGAACACCGGCACGATCGCAGTCGACAGTGCCCCCTCGGCCAGCAACCGGCGCAGCATGTTGGGGATGCGGAAGGCGACGAAGAAGGCGTCCGTGACCGGCCCGGCGCCGAAGGTCAGCGCGACGATCATGTCGCGGACGAAGCCGAGGACACGGCTGCCCAGCGTAGCGGTACCGATGCTGCCGAGGGCTGCAACGACCTGACGCTCGACGGTCATGCCGCCCCGGGCCCCGCCGGGATTCCGCTGGCAATTCGCCGGCGGTTGCGGCAGAATTCGACGCGAACCCGATCGTGCAAGGAGGCGTTCCGTTGGCGAACATAAAATCGGCAATCAAGCGGATGCGTCAGAACGAGAAGCGCCGCGCGCGCAACCGCATGGTCCGCTCCAAGGTCCGCACCGCCGTGAAGTCCGCCCGTACGGCGCTCACCGCGGGTGCCGCGGACGGGCGGGCGGCGGCGCTCGAGGCCATCCGCGCCCTCGACAAGGCGGTCACCAAGGGTGTCGTTCACCCCAACACCGCCGCCCGCAAGAAGTCCGCGCTCGCCCGTCGCCTCGCCGCCCGCGTGTAAGCTCACCGGCCCTCCCCGACCAGCCCGCCCAGCAGCTCGCTGGCGGCCCGCGTGAGCGTCTCGCCCGCCTCCGGCCCGTAGAGGCTCGCGCAAGCGACGTACGTCACGCGCGCATAATCCGCGGCAGTGAGGAAGTAGCCCAGGTAGTCATTGGACACCCCCGCCACGAAGGCCTGGCCCCACGTCGACGGCACACTGCGCTTGATGGCTTGGCCGAGGCTCGACTGGAGCTCCCCTGGAATCGCCACCCAGGCGGCGTCGCCGAGCGCCCCGCCGACCAGTTCGGTCTCGCGCGGTAGCGCCTGGCCGAGAGGAACCGTAAGCCAGCGGGGAATCCAGGCGCCGCCGCAGTTCCGCAGCGACAGATGCGGGGCCGGCAGGGCGACGCGTGCGGTGCGGATGGCCACCGCGCCGTGCCGCCCAGCGTGGGCGTGGGTCCAGACGGCGCGAACCGCGGCGGCCAGCTCCCTTCCTGCCGCCTGGGCCTCGGTGGAGCCGTGACGCTGCGGGCTCACGTCGCCCACGGCGCCGTTCACGAACAGGGTCGGGACGCCGAGACGGCGCTCCAGCTCGCGCGTGGCCACGCCCATGACGTCACCCGAGAGTCGGAGGTTCCGAGGGCCGAGCATCGTGCCGTGGATCGCGAAGTTCCAGAGTGCGGCGATGGGCGCGCCCGTCGCGGCCAGGATTTTCACGACCACGATCTCCGAGTCGACCGGACGGCCGAGGCGGCCCGTCGTGAGCCCGGACGCCGCGCCGCTGGCCGAGCCCACGCGGGCGGCAACCCTGTGGGCGTCGGCGCGGCGGATCGCCTCGACGACGCTCTCGACGAGCGCTTCGTGCACCGCCTCGTCGCGACGGTCGACGCTGAGTGCGCCCAGCAACGCCGAATCGAAGAACGCGCCAGGCCCCGAATGCGTATGGGAAGCGGAGAGAATCACCGTCGCCGACGGCACGCCGGACTCGCGGAGGCGTTGGGCGACCCGGGCCGTGAACGCGCGATCGACCGCGATCAGATCGGCGGACACCCAGGCCAGGCGGGCGCCGGCGCCTTCCACGACCAGGGCGCGGGCCCCCAGCGGGTCCAGCTCCCCCTCGCTCGGCTTGAACCAGAAAGCGTGCGGGTGGCGTCCGAACAGGTCGGGAACGGGGAGCCGCCGGGCAAAGCTCCCGTAGCCGGCGAGGGGCGCGCCGCGCGGGATGCGGAGCGCGACGGACGCCGCGCCGGCCGTGAGGCACCCGTCGCAACGCTCGGCGGCGGCGACCCGCGGCGCCAGGGCCAGCAGAGCGGCGAGCAGGAACACCGGGGATCGCCCGGCCTGGGCAGGCCCGGCCCGGCTCGCGCTACCCCGCACCACAGAGCTCCGCCACCAGCACCGCCATCTCGGCCCGGGCCTCACCGCCCGACTTCAAGCGCTGTTCGGCCCGCCAGCAGCGGATCAGCTTTCCCGCCAGGACGTCTGCCGGCTGCGCGGTGGCCGCGGCGACGAGCGCCTCGACGGCCCCGGGCGGGCGGCGGAGCATGCGGGCGATCTGGTCGACCGACTGGCCGCGCTCGCGCCAGGCGCGGGCCATCCAGGCCGTCCGCACGTCGCGCGTCAGGGCCGCCAGGACGAAGACCGCGTCCTCGCTGGCGAGCAGCCGCTCGAGCGTCTTCAGGGCCCGACCGACCTCGCGGCGCTCGATCGCCCGGGTGAGCTCGAAGATGGCGCTGACCCGGTGCTCGCCGACGACGGCGGTGACCTCGGTGACGCCGACCGCCCGGTTGTCGCTCCCTCCGGCCAGCGCCGCCTTGCGGGCCTCGCCGAGCAGCGCCGCGCTGTCCTCCCCCACCCACTGCACGAGCAGCCGGGCCGCCTCTTCGCTCACGCTGAGGCCCTCGGCCAGCGCGCGCTGACGCAGCCATTCCTCCAGCGCTCGACCCCGCCGGGGCAGGAGCTCGACGACGGCGGTCGCCGGCAGCACGCCCAGCAGCCAATGCGGGCTCCGGCGGTCGCGCGAGACGCCCAGGGGCTCGTCGGCGAGCAGGAGGACCGCGGCCGCGGGGTTGGGACGGGCGAGGTAGCGCGCCAGCGTCTCGGTGCCCCTCGGCGGCAGCGCCTGGGCGTGGCGCACCACCACCAACCGCAGGGCGGCCTGCACCGGCAGCGTGAGCGCCGCGTTGACGACCGCCTCGACCTCCGCCTCGCGAGCGTCGAACGCGTCGCGGTCGAAGACGGCCAGGGAGGGGTCCGGAAACAGGGCGCGGGCGACGACGGCCAGCGCATCGTCCAGGAGCTGCGGGTCGGCGCCGTGGAGGAGCGCGACCGGGGGAAGCTGGCCGCGCTCGGCGTTCCGGAGAAAGGCGGCGTAGTCCACGAGGTCGCCGCTGGGACCGGTCAGAAGCGCTCGACGGTGGAGCTCACCACGGCGCGTCCGATGTCCACCGCGGCCGTGCGGAGCGCCGCCGCCTCGCGCACGATCGTCTCGGAGACGGCGGCGGGCACGCGGAAATCGGCGCGTTCCTGGTACCCGTTGCGCTCGTACAGGACCTTGTTCTCGCGCACGTCGCGGAAGCGGAGATTCATCGTGACCGTGAGGCGGTACTGGCGGACGTTCGCGCTGGCATCGAACGCCACCGAGTCCACCTGGTACCCGGTGATCTCGCCCTCCAGGATCGCGTCCGCCTCCTCCGGCTTCACCACGCGCAGCCGTCCATTCGTCGAGAAGGCCTCGACGATGGCGCGGGTGATGGAGTTTTCGACGGCCGGCTCCGAGGTGCGGTTCTTGAAGACCGGCACCGCGACGGTTTTGATGTGGGCCGGCAGCGTGCCGCGGAGCGTGTAGCCGCAGCCGGCGACCAGGAGACCGGCCGCGAGGAGGAGGGGCACCGCCGGGACGCAGTAGCGAGGTCCGTCAGTCATGAGCGGGTGACGATGTTGACGAGCCGGTTGGGGACGACGACGACCCGCTCGACCCGCCGGGCGGCGAGCCAGGCCTTGACCTTGTCGTCCGCCAGCGCCCGGCGCTGAACGTCCGCCTCGGGCGTACCGGCCTCGACGGTCAGGCGGCTGCGCACCTTGCCGTCGACCTGGACCACGACGGTGACCTCGTCTCGCTCAAGCGCGGCCGGATCGGGCTCCGGCCACCGCCGCGCGAATACGCTCTCGCTATGGCCGAGCCGGGTCCACAGCTCCTCGGCGATGTGGGGGCAGAAGGGGGCGAGCAGGAGCAGCATCGCCTCCACCGCCTCCCGGAGCAGCGCCGTGCGCTCGCCCGGCGGGACGCGCTCCGGCGGCGCCGGCTCGAAGGTCTGGAGCGCGTTGACCAGCTCCATGATCGCGCTCACCGCCGTATTGAAATGGACATCGCGCTCGATATCGTCGGTCACCCGCCTGACGGTCTCGTGGATCGCGCGGCGGAACGTGCGGCCGTCCTCGGAGACCGGCGCCACCCGCGGGCCCTCGGCCTGGCGCAACTCCTCGAGATGCCCGGCGACGAAGCGCCACACGCGGTTGAGGAAGCGGAACGCGCCCTCGACGCCGTGGTCGTTCCAGTCGAGATCCTTCTCCGGCGGCGCCGCGAAGAGCGAGAAGAGGCGGGCGGTGTCCGCGCCATACTTGCGCACCTGCTCGTCGGGATCCACGATGTTGCCCTTCGACTTCGACATCTTGGCGCCGTCCTTGATGACCATTCCCTGGCTCAGCAGCGCGGTGAACGGCTCGTCCACCTTGGTGAGCCCGAGGTCGCGCAGCACCTTGGTGTAGAACCGCGCGTAGAGGAGATGGAGGACGGCGTGCTCGATGCCGCCGATGTACTGGTCGACGGGCATCCAGTAGTCGGCGGCCTGGGGGTCGAACATTCCCCCTTCGTAGCGGGGCGAGCAGTACCGCAGGAAGTACCACGACGACTCGACGAAGGTGTCCATCGTGTCGGTCTCGCGGCGGGCTCGGCCGCCGCAGCGCGGGCAGCGGGCGTTGACGAAGGTGGCGACATCGGCGAGCGGCGAGCCTCCTTTGCCGCTCATCTGGACGTCGCGCGGGAGCACCACCGGCAGGTTCACCTCCCTCTCCGGCACCATGCCGCAGGCGTCGCAGTAGAGGATCGGAATGGGGGCGCCCCAGTACCGCTGGCGGCTGATCCCCCAGTCGCGCAGGCGGTAGTTCACCTTCGCCTCCCCGAGGCCGCGCTGGACCAGCCAGTCGATCGCCCTGCGCTTGGCTTCGGCGACCGTCAGGCCGTCGAGGAAGCCCGAGTTGATCTTGATCCCGGCGCCCGGGTAGGCCTCGCCGACCCAGCCGGGGGGGCGCTCCACGGTCTCGATGATGGGCAGGTTGTGCTGCTTGGCGAAGTCCCAGTCCCGCTGGTCCTCGCCGGGCACCGCCATGACGGCGCCGGTGCCGTAGCCCATGAGGACGTAGTCTGCGATGAACAGCGGGATCTCGACGCCGCTGAAGGGATTCACCACGCGCGCCGATAGCCGGAGGCCCCGCTTGGGCCGGTCCACCGCCAGCCGCTCGATCTCCGACTGGCGCGCCACCTCGGCCCGGAAGGCCGCCACCGTCGCCCGCTCGGCCTCGCCGGCGCCGAGCCGATCCACCAGCGGATGCTCCGGGGCCAGCACGGCGTAGGTCATACCGAAGGCGGTGTCGGGGCGCGTGGTGAAGACGCGGATCTTGAGCTCGGGCCGACCCGCGACGGGCAGGTCGAACTCCGCGCCCTCGCTCCGCCCGATCCAGTGCCGCTGCATCGTGAGCACGCGCTCGGGCCAGCCCGGCAGCCGGTCGCACCAGGCGAGCAGCTCGTCGGCGTAGGCCGTGATCTTGAAGAACCAGCCCTCGATCTCGCGCAGCGTCACCTCCGAATCGCACCGCCAGCACCGGCCCGCCTCCACCTGCTCGTTGGCCAGCACCGTCTTGCACGAGGGGCACCAGTTCACAGCCGAGCGACGGCGGTAGGCGAGCCCCTGCTCGAACATCTTGATGAAGATGAGCTGCTCCCACTTGTAGTAGGCGGGGTCGCAGGTGGTCACCTCGCGGTCCCAGTCGTAGGAGGTTCCCAGCCTCTTGAGCTGCGAGCGCATGGAGTCGATGTTCTCGTAGGTCCAGATGGCCGGATGCACGCCGTGCTCGATCGCCGCGTTCTCGGCGGGCAGGCCGAAGGCGTCCCAGCCCATCGGGTGGAGCACGTTGAAGCCGCGCATCCGCTTGTAGCGGGCCAGGAGATCGCCGATGGCGTACACGCGGACGTGACCCATGTGAATGCGCCCCGACGGGTACGGAAACATCTCGAGGCAATAGAACTTCGGGCGGCTCGGATCCTCGGCGGCGCGAAACTGCTTCCGTTCCTCCCAGATCCGCTGCCACTTGGCCTCGATCTCACGGACGGGGTAGCGGTCGCTGGACATGATTATGCTTGATTTCTACCAGACTTAGCGAGCAGAGGCAAGGCATGACCCGCGGCGCGTGTCGTCACGCGCCGCGGGTCCAGAGGCGATGACTACATCTTCTTGTGCTCGAGCTTGATGCCGGCCGCCTTGGCTGCCTCGTCGGCCTTCTTCACCGACTCCGCGTGCTTGCCGGTATCGTGCAGCTTCTGGGCCTCGGCAATCATCTTCTCGACGTCGGCCTTCTTCTTCGAGTCCGACACCTTGGCCACGCCGTCCTTGAGCTGCTTGATCAGCAGCGGGCACTCCGAGGCGGAGGCGACGCTCACGAATGCGAACGCCACCACCACTGCCACCAACGCCATGAGCTTCTTCATCGGCTGTCACCTCCCCCCGAGCCAAGCCCGCGCTCGTCAACGGAACGCTGGGCGTTCAGTTCCGGTTCCCCGCCGGGTCGGCGGCGCCGGCCTCGGACGGGTGAAAGTAGTCGAAAATCCGCTGGGCCAGCTTGGGGGTCACCTTCGGCACCCCAGCCAACTCGGCGACGGTGGATTCTCTCACGCGCCGGGCCGATCCCAAAGTCTTCAGAAGGCTCGTCCGGATGGTCGGACCGACCCCCGGGATGGCGTCGAGGACCGACTGGATCGTCCGCTTCGTCCGGAGCTTCTTGTGGTAGCTGATGGCGAACCGGTGCGCCTCGTCACGGATCTTCTGCAGCGTGTGCAGCGCGGGCGAGGTCGGGTCGAGAACCAGCGGCTCCAGGCTGTCGCCCCGGTAGACTTCCTCCCGCTGCTTGGCCAGGGCCACGACCGGGATGTAGTCCAGCCCCAACTCCTGCAGCACGTTCAGGCCGATGTTGAGCTGGCCCCGGCCCCCGTCGATCAGCACCAGGTCCGGCAGCGGCGTGCCCTGCTCCAGCGACTTCGAGAACCGCCGCCGCAGCATCTCCTCGAGCGAGGCGAAATCGTCCGCGCCGGCGACGGTCTTGATCCGGAAGCGCTTGTAATCGTCCTTCTTCAGCGCGCCATTTTCCCACACCACCATCGCCCCCACCTGCTCCGAGCCCTGGATGGAGGAGACATCATAGCCCTCGATCCGGTTGGGCAGGCCGGGCAGGGTCAGCGCCCGCTGCAGCTCCTCGACGATCAGCTGCTGCCGGTTCTCGCGGGACAGCAAGTGATTCTGCAGCGCGATCGCTGCGTTGGCCTCGGCCATCGCCACGAACTCCCGCTTGGCGCCGCGCTGGGGGACCAGGAGCTGCACCCGCCGCTTGCGGAGGCCGCTCAGCCACTCCGCCACCAACTCGGCCTCCGGGACCTCCTCGGATATTAAGATTTCGGAGGCGGGGGTCACGTGCTTGCCGTAGAACTGCCGGAGGAACGCCGAGAGGACCTCGCCGTCCTTCCAGCCGGCCACCCGGTCGAAGAAGAAGGCCTCCTGCCCCATCAGGCGGCCCTGGCGCACGAAGAACAGCTCCACGCACGCGTCGCCGCCCTGCCGCACGACCCCGATGACGTCCTGGTCCACCAGGTCCGTCGAGATGATCTTCTGGCGCTCGCGGACCTTGTTGAGCGACTGGATCTGGTCGCGGAGCGCCGCCGCCCGCTCGAACTTCTCCTCGGCCGCGGCGGTCTCCATCTCCCGGGTCAGCTTCGCGACCAGGTCCTCGTCCTTGCCCTCCAGGAAGGCCTGCACGTCGCGGACGGTCCGGGCATAGCCCTCCCGCGTCTCCCAGCCGGTGCAGGGCGCGTTGCACCGATGGATGTAGTACTGGATACAGGGGCGCTCGAGGCGGCCGTCGATCTTGATGGAGCACGTGCGGAGCGGGAAGAGCTGCCGCGCCAGCCGGAGTGTCTCGCGCATCGCCGTCGCCGGATAGAACGGCCCGTAGTAGACGGCGCCGTCGTCCTGGACCCGGCGGGCCACCAGCAGCCGCGGGAAGTCCTCGTTGGTCGTGAGCTTGAGGAACGGATAGTGCTTGTCGTCGCGCAGGATGATGTTGTAGCGCGGCCGGTGCTTGCGGACCAGGTTGGCCTCGAGCATCAGCGCCTCGAGCTCGTTGTCGGTGACGATGTACTCGAGGTCGCCGATCTGTCGCACCAGCGCGTCGGTCTTGGCGTCGCGCGGACGCGACTCCTGGAAGTACGACCGGACCCGGCCCCGGAGCGACGCCGCCTTGCCGACGTAGAGCGCCTGCCCTTTGGCGTCCCGGTAGAGGTAGACCCCGGGGCGGTCGGGCAGCGTGGCGAGCTTCTCTTCCAGCTTCATCGGTGTATTGTAGCGAGGACCGCGAGCCCTCAGACCGTCTGCAGCTTCCTCAGGGCCCGGACGCGGTCGCGCAGCTCGGTGGCCTGCTCGAAGTCGAGCCGGCGCGCCGCCTCCTTCATCCGCGTCTCCAGCTCGACGATACGCCGCTCGAGCGCGGCCGGCGACTCGAACCTCTCCTGGGCGGGCGCTTCCACCTCGACCGTGTAGTAGTCGCGCTCGTAGACCGTCTGCAGCAGCTCCCGTATCGAGGAGCGGATAGACTCCGGGGTGATGCCGTGCTCGACATTGTAGGCCGCCTGGAGTTGCCGCCGCCGCTCCGTCTCCCGGATCGTGGCCGCCATGGAGTCGGTCACCTGATCGGCGTACATGATCACCTCGCCGTTGACGTTCCGGGCCGTCCGCCCGGCCGTCTGGATCAGCGAGGTCTTCGACCGGAGGTAGCCCTCCTTGTCGGCATCGAGGATGGCCACCAGCGAGACCTCGGGGATGTCGAGCCCCTCGCGCAGCAGGTTGATGCCGATGAGGGCGTCGAACTTCCCGAGCCGGAGGTCGCGGATCACCGCCACCCGATCGAGCGTGTCGATGTCGGAGTGCAAGTACCGGACGCGCAGCCCCGCCTGCAGGTAGTACTCGGTGAGGTCCTCGGCCATGCGCTTGGTCAGCGTGGTGACCAGCACGCGCTCGTTCCGCTCGGCGTGGGCCCGGATCTCGTGCAGGAGGTCGTCGACCTGATCGCGGGCCGGGCGCACCGTGATCTTGGGGTCCATGAGCCCGGTGGGGCGGATGACCTGCTCGGCCACGGCGTCCCCTGCCATCTCCAGCTCGTAGGCCCCGGGCGTCGCCGAGACATACACCGTCTGGCCGGTCAGGCGCGTGAACTCCTCGAAGGTCAGGGGCCGGTTGTCGAACGCCGACGGCAGGCGGAACCCGTACTCGACCAGCGCCTCCTTGCGGGAGCGATCGCCGTAGTACATCCCCCGGAGCTGAGGGACGGCCACGTGGCTTTCGTCGACGATGATGAGGGCGTCGGAGGGCAGATACTCGATCAGCACGGGCGGCGGCTCGCCGGGGCGTCGTCCGGTCAGGTGGCGCGAGTAGTTCTCGATGCCGTGGCAGTACCCCAGCTCCCGCAGCATCTCGATGTCGAAGAGCGTGCGCTGCTCCAGACGCTGCGCCTCCAGCAGTCGGTTGCGTGTCCGCAGGAAGGCCAGGCGCTCCTGCAGCTCCTCGTGGATGGTCCCCAGCGCGCGCTCGAGCTGGGCCGCCGGAGTCACGTAGTGGCTGGCCGGATAGATGCCAACGGCCGGCAGCCGCTCCAGCACCGCCCCCCGGAGCGGATCGATGCGATGGAGGGCGTCCACGACGTCGCCGAACAGCTCGATGCGGAGGGCGAAGGTCTCCTCATTGGCGGGAAACACCTCGACGATGTCGCCCCGCACGCGGAAGGTGCCCCGGTGGAAGTCGTAGTCGTTGCGCTCGTACTGGACGCTGACGAGCCGCCGGATGATCTCGTCGCGGTCGATCCGCTCACCCTGGCCCAGCGCCAGATGCATCTCCTGGTAGGTCTCGGGCGCGCCGATGCCGTAGATACACGACACCGACGCCACCACGATCACGTCCCGGCGCTCCATGAGGGACCGCGTCGCCGAGTGGCGCATCCGGTCGATCTCGTCGTTGATGAGGGCGTCCTTCTCGATGTAGGTGTCGCTCTGGGGAATGTAGGCCTCGGGCTGATAGTAGTCGTAGTACGATACGAAGTACTCGACCGCGTTGTCGGGGAAGAAGGCCTTGAACTCGCTGAAGAGCTGGGCGGCCAGCGTCTTGTTCGGCGAGATCACCAGCGTCGGTCGCCCCACCTCCGCGATGACGTTGGCCATGGTGTAGGTCTTTCCGGAACCCGTCACGCCCCGCAGGACGACGTGGCGGCGTCGGGCGCGGATCATCTCGATGAGGCGCGCGATGGCCCGCGGCTGATCGCCGCGAGGCGGGTACTCTGACGTTAGCCGGAACACTGCCCGCGGGCGGGCGCTTAGGACGGCGCCGGGACGGCGATCAGGTACTTGCGCCAGGAGTCCAGCAGCGAGTGGGCGTGGGGATGCTTGAGCAGGTGCGTCGAGAAGACGAACTTCGGGTGCACCGGCTCGCGCAGCAGGCGCAGGCCGGCCTCTTCGAGCAGGCGGTTGCCTTTCTTGAGATTGCAGCGCAGGCAGGCGGCCACCACGTTGGTCCACGTCGTCTCGCCGCCGCGCGAGCGCGGAAAGACATGGTCCACGGTCAGCCGCTCGCCCCGCCGGTTGCAGTACTGGCACGTGTAGCCGTCCCGCCGGAGGATGTTCTTCTTGTTGAACGCTACCCGGTCGAGGAACGGCTTGCGGATGTAGATGGCGAGACGGATCACCGCGGGCAGCGCAAAGGCCACCGACGGCGAGCGGACGACACGAGGGGACGCCTCCACGGCTTCGGCCTTGCCGGCCAGGAGCAGCGTGATGGCGCGGCGGGCGTTGGTGAAATGCAGCGGCTCGTAGGTGTAGTTCAGCACCAGGACCGCGATTTCATCCATGATCGTGCGTCAAGCATAGACGGCGGCTCGACAGGTGTCAAATGGGCGCCCCTCAGCCCCGCCCGAGATTGCGCAGCAGGAATAGTAGATTGGCCGGACGCTCCGCCAGTCGGCGCATGAAGTAGCCGTACCAGTCCTCACCGAACGGCACCAGCACTCGCACGGCCAGCCCCTGGGCCCGCAGCGCGGCGCCGAGGTCGGGACGGATCCCGTAGAGCATCTGGATCTCGAAGCGATCCGGTCCGATGCGCCGCTCGGCGACCCGGTCGCGGACGCCCGCGATCAGGCGTTCGTCGTGCGTCGCGAAGCCCGGATAGACGCCCCGGCCCAGCGCGTCGGGGGCCAGCAGCCGGTCGATCAGTCGCGCGTAGGCTTGATCGACATCGCGCTTGTCGGGGTACGCGATCTCGCGCGGCTCGCGATAGGCGCCCTTGCAGAGTCTGACGGTGGCGCCGAGCTCGACGAGTCGCTCGACGTCGGCGGGCGTGCGCCGCAGATAGGCCTGCACCACGCACGCGCAGTTCGCATAGGTCGGGCGGAGCCGGGCGTAGAGAGCCAGCGTGCGCTCGGTGTAGGCCGACGACTCCATGTCGATCCACACCCGCGTCCCCGTCGCCCGCCCCCGCTCGAGCACCCGGGTCAGGTTGGCCCGGCACACCGGCTCGCCGAGGTCGAGACCGAGATGGGTGAGCTTGAGCGACGGCAGCGCGAGGAGGTTCCGTCGCTTGATCTCGTCGAGGAATTGTAAGTAGACCTCGGTGGCGTGCTCGGCCTCGGCCGGCGTGCGGACATTTTCGCCGAGGTAGGTGACCGCCCCCTGCAGGCCGCGGGCGTTGAGGTCGGCGATGACGGCCAGCGCGTCGTCGGCGGACGTACCCGCCACGAAGCGACGTACGAAGCGTCGCGTGACCGGCAGTCGATTCATCCACTCGCCGATCCGGGGTCGCGTCGACAGCGCGAGGAGCAACGCGCGCAGGATCATACGTCGGGGGGCGAAGGCACGAGGTCGATCATCGCCATGCTTCGATCGCTTCCGCCATGATACCCTCCCGCAACCCCCAGTCGCTGACGACGAGGGCGGGGACGCCGGTGGCCTCCAGCGTGGCCAGCACGATGGCCACGCCGGGAATGATGAGGTCGGCGCGCCCGGGCTCGAGGCACGGAAGCGCCGCTCGGTCGGCCAGGCTGAGGCTCCCGAGCCGATCGCGCAGGCGCTCGACAGCTCCCCGGCTCAGCCGGTGGCCGTGCACGCGCTCCGCGTCGTACTCGGTGAGGCCCTGATCGAGGGCGCCCAGCGTCGTCACGGTCCCGGCGGTGCCGACCACATGGCCCACGCCGGGCGCGCGGATGGGCGGCGGCAGCTCGGCCAGGAGCTGACGGCGAATCTCGTCCTCCATCTCGCGGTAGCGGTCCCGGTCCACGCGGTTCGGGAACGGATAGCGTTCGGCCAGCGGGACGACGCCGAGCTTCAGGCTGACCGCGGCCGCCACCTGGCCATCGCGCGCCAGGACGAACTCCGTGCTCCCTCCGCCGATGTCGAAGGCGAGCAACGGGCCCGCGCTCGAGCGCAGCCCTTTGAGAATGCCACGGATCGTGAGGCGGGCCTCGTCCTGGCCGCTGACCACCTGCACCGGCCGGCCGGTCGTACGCTGGACCGCCGCCGCGAACTCCTGGCCGTTGGCCGCCTCGCGCACGGCGCTGGTGGCGATGATGTGCGTCTCGCTGGCGCCGGCGCGGACCGCGCGGTCGACGTACTCGGCGACGACCGCGCCCGTTCTGGCCATCGGCGTCTCGCCCAGGCGGCCGCGGGCGGCCAGCCCCTCGCCCAGACGGGTGATGCGCTGGTCCTGGTCGATGACGCGCCACGGCCCCGTCGCGTCCACCTCGACGACCAGCAGCCGTACGGTGTTGGTGCCCAGGTCGATGCTGGCCAGTCGCCGCGGCGTCATGGCCGGCGAGGGTGGAGACACGGACGCCCCGCCGGCGACGGGCACGGGGAGCCGCCGCCGATGGGGCGGGTCGATGCGGGCGTCGGGCTGACTACTTGCCCTTCAGTGTGCGGATGTAATTGACGATCTCCCAGCGCTCCTTCTCCGGCAGGTGTTTCCAGGGGGGCATCGCGCCGCGCCCGTTGGAAATCTTCCAAAAGAGCTCGCCCTCCGTCTGGCTCTGGACCCGCGCCGAGGTCCAGTCGGCCGGCTTGGGCGGAGGCAGCGCGACGGCCGCGGGGCCGTCGCCCTTGCCCGAGGCACCATGGCACGAGATGCAGTTGGTCTCGACGGACTTCTTGGCGTTACCGGCGCCCTTCACGGGGTTCTTGACGTTCTTGGCCTCGGCGGGAGCCTTCCATTCGCCCTGCGCCGAGACGATGGCTGCGCTCGCGGCGGCGACGAGCGTGGCCGCCAGAGCGACCGCCAGTGATTTCCGGGACCTGCTCATGATGCCTCCTCCGATCGGATCGTGATGACGTTCACAATCGTACCGGCCCATTAGACACTCGTCGGACGGAGGGGGTCAAGGCGGTGTTCAACGCCCGAGCGCGGCCATCATCTCCTTGACCCGCGTGAACTTGACCCGTGGCCGGCCCCCGGCCCGCCCCCGGGCGACTTCCAGCGCGTCCAGCTTCTGCCAGTCGGCGTAGGAGACGATGTGGGGCTGGCGCTCGCGGACGACCCGCTGGGCGGCTGCGGCATCGGGCTCGGCGGGCTGGAGCACCTGGCCCTGGGCCGCGTCTTCGATCATGCAGGCGACGGTCTCCGCCGCGTCGGGCTTGTTGGTGCCGATGACGCCCGTGGGCCCGCGCTTGATCCAGCCCGCCGTGTACTCGCCCACCCGCGGCTGCCGCGTGGCCGGGTCGAGCACGCGTCCCTTTTCGTTGAGGATCACGCCCCAACTCTCGTTGAACGGCACCTCCGAGAGCGGCACGCCCTTGTAGCCGACGGAGCGGAAGACGAGGCCGACCTGCAGCTCTTCGAACTCGTTGGTGGGTTTCGCCTGGAGGGTCCCCGTCTCGGTGGCGTAGAGCTGGTTGCGAACGAGGCGCAGTTCCACCACCTGCCCGGCTTCGTCGCCCATCACCTCGACCGGCGACACCAGGAAGCGCAGGATCAGGCGGCGGGGCTTGCCGGTCGGCGTGCGCCGCGCCGCCTCCTGGAGGATCTCCACCTTCTTCATTGTCGCCCGGTCCTGGCTGCGCTCGAGGGCCGCGCGGCTCAGCACGTCGAGCTCGGCCTCCTCCGGCAGTACGATGAGGTCGGCGCCGGGCAGCTCGCTGAGCTCCTTGATCTCCGGGTTCGTGAAGGCCGCCTGCGCGGGGCCGCGGCGACCGAGCAGGTAGACCTCCTTGAGGCGGCTCTGCCTGAGCGCCTCCAGCGCGTGGTCGGCGATGTCGGTCTTGGCCAGCTCCTCCGGCGTGCGGCAGAGAATCCGCGCGACGTCCACCGCGACGTTGCCGACGCCGACGATCGCCGCGCGCGCGTGGGAGAGGTCGAACTGGCAGTCGCGGTAATCGGGGTGGCCGTTGTACCAGGCGACGAACTCGGTCGCGGGATAGCTGCCGCGCAGGTCCTCACCCGGGATGCCCATCCGCCGGTCAGTCTGGGCGCCCGTGGAGTAGAGGATCTGGTGGTAGTGCCGGCGCAAGTCATCGACCGTGAGGTCCCGCCCGAGCTCCACGCCCCCGTAAAACCTGAACCGCGGGTTGGCGGCGACCTTGTCGAAGACGGCCGTCACGCTCTTGATCTTCTGGTGGTCGGGCGCCACTCCCAGGCGCACCAGGCCGTAGGGCGTCGGCAGGCGGTCGAACAGATCGACCTCGATCACCAGTCCCTCCTGGCGGAGGAGATGATCGGCGGCGTAGTACCCGGCGGGTCCGGCTCCGACGATGGCGACGCGCAGGGGCCGATCCGCCGTCCCCAGGCGTGCCCTCACGCCTGATCCTTGAGGAGCTGGAGCTGCAGGGTGTCGACTTCCCCCTGGTACTGATCGCGCTGCACCTTCAGGATGTCGCCGATCGACACGATCCCCACGAGCTTGCCGCGTTCCATCACGGGCAAGTGGCGGATGCGCCTTTCGGTCATCGTGTGCCCTGCGGCGGCCAGGTCGTCCTGGGGCGACCCGATGATGACCTCCTTGGTCATGATCCGGCTGATCGACCACTGGAAGACCGCCTCGGTTTTCGCCAGGGCCCGCACGATGTCGCGCTCGGAAACGATGCCCACCGGTTTCTGTGTCTCGTCCACGACGACGAGCGCGCCGATGTTGTGCTCGGCGAGAAGCGCCAGCGCCTCGCGGATCGTCTGCTCAGGCTGGACGGTGACGACCTTGACACCCTTGCTGGCGAGCACGGTTGCGATGTTCATGCGCCTCCTCCTTGACTCCGGTGTGGGGCCGGTCGCCTCGATCTTACCGATGATGCCTGGCCGCCGCCAGCCAGCTGAGGGCCGCGGCGACGCCGTAGGCGCCCGCCACCTGGCCCGTCACCGGCGCCGGGGCGGCCCACGGCCAGAACACCGCGCCGCTGGGGAGTGGCGAGTGGATGACGCCGCAGATCGTGGCCAGGCTGGCCGCCGCGAAGAGCAGGGCCGCCATGGCGTGGCGTCGGTCGAGAATCGACACCAGCGCCCAGCCCCAGACCAGCGCCGTCAGGATGAACCCGTTGCCCAGGACCAGTAGGGCCTGCCAGGTGGCCCCGGCCTCGCCGCTGAGGTCGACCGGCGTCTTGCCCAGCGCGCCGATCAAGCTTGCCGACTGAATGAGCACGACGGCGGCGGCGACGGGAAGGAAGGTCAGCGCGACCGCGGCCCCGTGGCGATCCGGCGAGGCGAGGAACGCCTGCGCCGTGATCTCGAGGCCGATGAAGATGAGGATCGGCGCCACCGCCGCCTCCGGGAGCAGCGGGACGATGAACCCGAGCGCGCCCAGCGCCGCCCCCACGCCGATGACGAGCCCGGTGGCGAGCGTGTAGCCCCCGCGGGCGCCCATGGCCTTGTAGGCAGGATGACCGATGTAGGGCGTGTTCTGGATGACGCCCCCGCAGACGCCGGCGGCGATGGTGGCCAGGGCCTCGGTGAGCAGGATGTCGCGCGTCCGGTACTCGTCCCCGGCCGCCGCGGCGGATTCCGTGTTGTCGATGCCTCCGATGACCGTCACCAGCGCGAAGGGCAGCGCGATGCTGAGGTAGGGCAGCATCTGGGGAAGCGCGTCGAGCCACGCCAGCGTCGGCCAGGGAATCGCCAGGCGAAGCGCCGTGGTCGGCAGAGCGTGCTCGGGGCCGGGGCCTCCCAGGGCCGCCCGCAGCCAGAAGATGCCGGTCCCCGCGAGGACAGCGGCCAGCGCGCCGGGCATGCCGAGCGGCATCCTGACGCCGCCCAGGAGCGCCAGCAGCAGGACCACCAGGGCCACGAGGCCGACCAACGGATCGCGAAAGATCTTCAGCGCGGGCAGGAAGGCGATGAGCAGCACCGCGACGCCGGCGATCGAGCCGAGCAACGCCGCCCGCGGCACGATTCGCCGCGTCCAGTCCCCCGCGAACGCCAGCGCGGTCTTAGCGGCGCCGATCGCGATGGTGATCCCCATCCCGACCTTCCAGGCCAGGTACGGATCGCCGGTGGCGAGCTTCACCGGCCCCAGCACGCCGAAGACCATCGCGAAGAGCGTGGGGGTGTCGATGCCGAACGGCATCGCGGTGACGTCGTCGCGCCCGGAGCGCTGCGCGAGGCGGACGGCGAACCAGGTGTAGGCCAGGTCCCCGAGCAGGACGCCCAGCGCCGTGCCGGGCACCATGCGGTAGAGGACGAGATCGCTGGGGAACTGGAAGACGCCGATCAGCAGGCTCGCCAGGATGACGAGGTTCGTCGTGTTGTCGAGAGCGAGGCCGAGAAAGCCGTTGAGGTCGCCGGAGCGGATCCAGCGCGCCGGGGTCAGGATGGCTGGCCGACGCCTCCGAGCATCTCGCGCGCGCGCGTGCGGGTCAGCTCGGCCATGGCCCGGCACCACGCCAGGCCGCCACGGTTGTCGGCGACTTCCTTGAAATCGAACTCGAACACCGGCGACAGACGATCGCCCAGGCGCAGCCGGGCGCCGTACGACTTGCCTTCCCGCTCGTCACCGGCGTCCAGCAGCACCTCGAAGCGCGGATGCTCGCGCTTGGCGTGCGACGTGAGGAAATTCCAGAGCCAGCGCGCGACCTCGTCGTACGAACCACCGGAAAACATGACGGTAGTGTAGCACCGGACGCGATCGCGGCCCCGGCCGACGCCCGCGGGCGGCGGGGCGAATCGGGGGGACCACGGCGGTCCCCCCGAGCCGGTCACCTCAGCACTCGTTGAACCCGCACGACAGGCACTTCTTGCAACCTTCCTCGTAGATGAAGGTCGCCTGGCCGCATTCCTTGCAGAGATCGCCGATGGTCTTCCGGCCCGTCGCGGCCGCCGCGAAGTCGTTGGCGGGCTTGAGCTGGCCGATGTGCTCGGCCAGGGTGCGGGCGATCGCATCGGGGAGCGACAGGATCTTGGCAAGGCCGAAGCCAGTCGGCTGGCCACCTCCGATTCGGCTGAGCTGGCTGATGACCTCTTCGAGCCGTCGCTGAGCCGATAGCGGCGAAGGCAGCCTCAGAACGAGCGAAATCAGCCGTCCAAGAGCCTCGGCGACCGCCATGGTGTCCGAGCCCGCTTTGCCTACCTGGACGAAGACCTCGAAGGGCTCGCGGTCGGGAGTTTCGTTGACGGTGATGAACGCCGTGCCGATCGGCGTCTCGGTGCGGTACGTCGTGCCGCTCAGGCTGTGTGGCCGCGGCTTGATGACGACCGGACCCGCCGACGCGGGGGCGACCGCCTTGTCCTTCTTGATGCCGACGTTCAGGACCTGCTCGCCCTTGCAGCCGTCGCGGAAGACGGTGATGCCCAGGCAGCCGAGCTGCCAGGCCAGACGATAGGCACTGGCGACGTCTTCCTCGGTGGCGTTGTTGGGCAGGTTGATGGTCTTGCTGACGCCGTTGTCGGTGTAGCGCTGGAAGGCCGCCTGATGGCGCACGTGCCACTCGTAGCCGATCTCGTGCGAGGTCTTGAACACGCGCGCCGCGTCCTCCGGCAGCCCCGGGATGCCGTGCAGCGAGCCCCGGTGCGCGATCTCCTGCATGAGCGCATCGGAGTAGATCCCCTGCTCCTTGGCCAGCCACTCGAAGGTCTCGTTGACGAACGTCAGCACGCGCTCCCCGTCCGGCTGCTTGACGCGATGCTCGAAGGCCAGCGCGAAGATCGGCTCGATGCCCGACGAGCAGCCGGCGATCATCGAGATCGTCCCGGTGGGGGCGATCGTGGTGACCGTCGAGTTCCGCATAGGCCCCACGTTCCGGTAGATAGAGTCTCCCCAGTTCGGGAAGGGCCCGCGCTCCTCGGCCAGCTTGGCGGACTGGTCGTGGGCCTTGTCCTTCACGAACGACATCAGGCGCTCGGCGAGGTTGATCGCCTCCTGGCTGTCGTACGGGATGCCGAGGATGAAGAGCAGGTCGGCCCAGCCCATGATACCCAGGCCGATGCGGCGGTTGGCCTTCACGGTGGCATCGATCGCGGGCAGCGGGTACGGGTTCATCTCGATGACGTCGTCGAGGAACCGGACGGCCAGCCGGATGACGCGCTCCATCTCCTCCCAGTCGACGGACCACTCCCCATCGGCTCCCCGCCGCGCGAACTTCGACACGTTGAGCGAGCCGAGGTTGCAGGCCTCGTTCGGCAGGAGCGGTTGCTCCCCGCACCCCCGGGAGATGTACCCCTCGGTGATCCACGTGTCTGTTTCCGGCTCGTAGAGGTCGTACGTCGTGGCGACGCCGACCGCTTCGATGCGCAGGATCTTGGCCGCCCCGAACACCCCGGCGTGGAGCGTCTGGACCTCGTCGCCGACATGACACCGGTCCAGGCGGGTCGGGAGGAACCCGGCGCCCTGCCGGTAGACGTGGAATTGATGGCTGGCGGTGACCCGAAGGCCGCCGCCGTCCGAGAAGTCGACCCGGAAGATCGGAGTATTCGGATTGATCTCCACGCGCTCGACAGGCCGAGGACCGTCGACGGTGAGGATGAGGCCGCCCGCGCGAACGGCGTCGGCTCGACGCCACCCTTCGGGCGTGGCCACCCGCGTGTCGCCCGTGACGCAGGGATTGGTCGCCTCGATCATCCCGATCTCGGGCGTGGGGTTCGCCGGGCTGGCGTTGATCCGGTCGATGAAGACCATGCCCGGATCGCCCGTGCGCCAGGCGGCCGCGACGACGCGCCGGAACACCTCCGGGGCCGAGAGGCGCCCGATCGGCTTGCCGTTGCGCGGGTTGATGAGGTCGTAGTCCTCGCCCTTCTCCAGGGCCTCCATGAAGGCGTTGGTGGCGGCGACGGAGATGTTGAAGTTGGTGATGCCCCCGTCCAGCTTGCACTCGATGAACTCGAGGATGTCGGGGTGATCGACCCTCAGGATCCCCATGTTAGCGCCGCGACGGGTGCCGCCCTGCTTCACGGCCTCCGTCGCGCCGTTGAACACGCGGAGGAAGGACACCGG
This sequence comes from Candidatus Methylomirabilota bacterium, assembly GCA_036001065.1. Taxonomy (NCBI): domain Bacteria; phylum Methylomirabilota (SeqCode); species Candidatus Methylomirabilota bacterium. The sequence continues at coordinate 12,669 of DASYUQ010000033.1, read as the reverse complement.
CCCGGAGGCCCGTCCACCGGTGGAGGTGACGATGTCGTCTTTCGGGCGCAGGCGAGAGAACGCAAAGCCCGTGCCCCCCCCGCTATTGTGCGCCGCAAACCCGTTTGCGATATAAGCGTGCTTCTCGGGAACGGTCAGATCGTAGACGCGACGAATGCCGGCCGGACGGATCGCCGTGACGCGGACGAAAAAGAAGTCATCCTTCGCCAACTCCTCGAAGAACGACGGGAATGGCCCCGAGCCCTTCAAGGCGGCCGTAATCCGCTGCCGGCTCAGTTCCCTGGGGGCTGTGACTCGATTGAGCAGGTCGTCGAACAGCCTCTTTGCCTGCCGCCGCTGGTCCGCCGGAAGTCCGTCATACCACGTGCGGAGTCTGCGCCGCTGATTCGGGATCGTTTCACCCTTCACGAAGATCGCGTCCTCATCGACGGCCGCCAGGCGTGCCGCTTTGCGTCCAGCGATGAATCCGATCTTCCGCCGGAACATCCGGAATCCTGCCTTGGTGCAGACGGAGACCTGGTAGACCTCATAGCCCGAGGCCCAGACGTCTTTGCGCAGGTGCGTCGGCACGCCGAGGGCCAGCAACAGGCTCTGAAGGTCTTCGGCCAGTCGCGGTGAGATCGTCGTCAGAGTGATGTGGCCGTTCTTGCGGACACATCCGTCGGCCGTGAAGAGCCCACGCACGAAAGCACAGGCCACTTCTTCGGTGCTCCGGAGGATGATCGGCGGGATCTGGGCCTCGCGGGCCGAGGCCTTCGTCACGCCAAGGAAGTCGAACCATGCCTTGATCTGGGTACTCAAGATTGCGACTTCAAACGTGTGCTTCCGGGCATCGTAACTGATCGAAGCCCGCTTGCCGAACAGCGCGAAGCTGGTCTCTTCGATCCTCCGGACGACCTCGGGACACTCCCGGCTGACCGTGACGCGGATGCCGTCGCGATGGTTCGAGCCATCACCGATGTAGAGACCGATGAGTTCCGCCAGGGCGGGCGTCAACTCCCTGGGCAAGCGGTATTCCGTGGCTCTGAAGCTGGTGCAGTTTCCGCCCCGCTTCTGAGCGAATTCGAACTCCGGGAGCTTCGTCTCACCGCAGATCCAGGGCCCTGGCTTCATGACGAGCCAGTCGCCTCCGCGGAGCTCGCCGATCTTCCGCCAGCCATAGGAACCGTCGTCAGCGACGACCAGCAACCGGTGTTCGGCGGTCCCGACGATCCGGTAGCCCCGGTTCGTCCGGACCTCGAAGACGGGCTGCTCGCCGTTGTCGTGCCACGCGCTGACATGGAAGGGACCCTCGTCGGTCATGACCAGGGCGCCGTCTGGGACCTCGCTTAGACGGGTCAGCCCATTGCTCATGACCCAGGTGTCGGCGACAAGGCACTTGTGGATGATCGCCGCCGCCTTCACCGAGTCGAAGATCTCCTCCATCGAGTCGCCGACCGGGAGCACGTAACACGCGGAGTACTGCAGGCCGTTGCCCTTTCCGGCGTTCATGAGCGTGGGAGAGTTCGGCAGGAAGTAGCCGTCCACCATCATGTCGTAGAAGGCCTCGGCGATCTCCCGCACGGCCGCCGGGCTGCGCCCGTAGCGCGCCTCACCGGCGGCAATGGACTGGGCCACCCGCCAGCACATCTCCTCCGGGGTCTCGACCACCTCCCCATCCCTGCGCGTGAGGTAGCGCTCGCGGAGTACGCGGAGAGCGGGTTCCGTCCACTTGCCGACCTTCGCCGGGCGGCTTTCCGACAGCATGCTCCTTTCCTCCTTTCGCTCGAACACCCTGGAATGGTCGCGCCGCTGACCCTGCCGGCGGACCCTGAGCAGACCCCCTCCTATAACTATATCTTGTGGTGTCCGAAATCTAGCACGCAGAATGTAGCGTCCGTCAAGAAAAAAGGTGTCCACCAACCATCCACAGCTCATCCACTGTCTGTCCCCCGGTGGGCCCCGCCCCCCGGAGACGCCCGCGGCCGCCGTGATATCCTCACGCCCGGACTCGCGTGTTCACGAGCGCGGTCGGAGGAGCGCCCGCATGAGGATGGCCTTCGTCGTCGCGGCCGTGGTCGGGGCCGCGCTCGTGCTCTGCACTCCGACGGCTCCGGCGAAGGCGCAGACGCCGGGCGGTCCCCCCGCCCCGGCTCAGGTCGCGGGTCGGTTGCTGACGCTGGACGAGGCGGTGGCCATCGCGCTGGAGTCCCAGCCCCAGATCCAGGCGCGCCTGTTCGACTACGCGGCGGCCCGCTTCCGCGTCGACCAGGCGCTGGCGCCGCTGCTCCCCCAGCTCACGGGCTCGGTGACCGCCACGAAGAGTCAGAGCGTCACTCTCTCCAACAATCAGGCCACACTCAACGCCCCGGTCTTCGTCTCCCGTGAGATGAGCGACACCCTCCTGGCTCAGGTTGCCCTCTCCCAGCTTCTCTTCGACTTCGGAAAGAACATGGCCGCGACCGAGGCCGCCAAGAAGCTCGCCGCCGTCGCGCTGGAGGACATCGAGCTGCAGCGTCAGCTCATCGCGCTGGCCGTCAAGGAGGCGTACACGAACATACTCTTCGCCCAGCGCCTCATCCGCGTGAACCAGCAGGCCGTGGACCGCGCCCAGTTGAACCTCAAATCGGCGCGGGGCTTCTTCGAGGTCGGGACCCGGCCCAAGTCCGACGTGGCCCGCGCCGAGGTGGACGTCGCTAACAGTCGCGTCGACCTCATCCGGGCCCGCAACGCCGAGCGCTTGGCGCGGGTGGCGCTGAACACGGCGATGGGCATCGAAGTGGATACGCCGACGCAGGTCCAGGACAACCTGGTGTACGAGCTGGTCACGCTCGACCGCATCGCGATCCGCGACGAGGCGCTGCGCCAGCGACCCGAGTACCGCCAGGCCAGGCTTCGGGTGGAGGCGGCGGAGGCGTCGGAGCGCCAGGCCTTCCGCAACTTCTTCCCCGACATCAGCGGCAGCGGCACCTACGGCGGCACCCGGACGGACCTCAACGAGAGCTGGACGCTGGGGCTGTCTCTCTCTTGGTCGCTGTTCGACGGGGGGAGCCGCATCGCCCGGTACCGTGAGGCCAAGGCCAACCTCGAAGCCTCCCGCGCCCGGGTGCGCGCCACCGAGCTGGACCTCTCGCGCGAGCTGGAGCAGGCGCAGATCTTGGTGGAGGAGGCCCAGGAGCGGATCCAGGCCGCGCAGACGGCGGTGGTCTCCGCCCAGGAGAACTTCCGACTGGCCCAGGGACGGTTCGATGCCGGCGTGGGCACCATCCTCGAGCTCACCGACGCCCAGCTCGCGCTGACCCAGACCCAGAACACCGAGACGCAGGCCCTGGCCGACTTCCGGATCGCGCTCTACCGGCTCGATCGCGCCCGCGGACGGCGGTAAGCTGAACGTAGGAGTAAACACGGCCCGGCTGCAGCCGTCTTATATTTGATGAAGCGTCTCCTCTGGCTCGGGCTCGTCGTGCTGGTCGTCGCCACCGGCGTCTGGGGATACTTCTACGTCCAGAGCCGGGGCAGCGCCCAGCAGTACCGGCTGGCCCGCATCGAGCGCGGGCCCCTGACCGCTGCGGTGTCCGCCACCGGCAACCTCAACGCGGTGATCACCGTGCAGGTGGGCAGCCAGGTCTCCGGCCAGATCAAGGAGCTTCTGGTCGACTTCAATTCCGTCGTCCGCAAGGGTCAGGTCATCGCGCGCATCGATCCCGAAACGTTCGAGGCCAAGGTGAATCAGGCGCGCGCCGAGTTGGAGTCGGCCCGAGCGGCCGTGGTCAACCAGCAGGCCCAGGTCGAGCGGGCTCGGGCCGACGTCGAGAACGCGCGCGCCGCCCAGGCCGAGGCCCGGGCGCAGACAGCACGGGCCCAGGTCGCGGTGGTGGACACCAAGCGCGATCTCGGCCGCAAGGGCGAGCTGTCCCGGCGTGAGCTGATCGCCCGGAGCGATTTGGACTCGGCCCAGGCGGCGTACGACTCGGCCGAGGCCACCCTGGACGCCGCCCGCGCGAAGGAGCAGTCCGCCGCCGCGGGCGTCGGCTCCGCCCAGGCGCAGCTCCGCGTCGCCGACGCCCAGCTGGAGTCGGCGCGCGCCCAGGTCAAGCAGAAGGAGGCCGCGCTCCGCCAGGCCCAGGTCGACCTCGACCATACGACGATCCGCGCCCCGGTCGACGGCGTCGTGGTCTCGCGCCAGGTCGACGTCGGGCAAACGGTCGCCGCCAGCCTGCAGGCGCCTGTGCTCTTCACGATCGCCCAGGACCTCACCAAGATGCAGGTGGAGACGAGCGTCGACGAAGCGGACATCGGGCGGATTCACCTGGATGGCCCGGCCACCTTCACGGTCGATGCGTTCCCCGGCGACACCTTCAGCGGACGCGTCGTCCAGATCCGCAAGGCGGCGCAGATCGTGCAGAACGTCGTCACCTACACCGTGGTCGTCGCCGTGGGCAATCCGGAGGGGCGACTGCTGCCGGGCATGACGGCCAACGTGAAGGTGGTCGTGGCGGAGAAGCCGAACGTCCTCAAGGTCCCGAACGCCGCGCTGCGGTTCCGGCCGGCGGGCACGGAGGCCGGCGGGCTGCCGGCGCCGGGGGGCGGGGCCCCGCCGCGGGGAAGCGGCGGGGGGCCGCAGTCGGGCGAGCAGATGCGCGAGCGTCTCGTCAAGGGGCTCGGCCTCACGGCCGATCAGCAGACCAAGCTCGACGCCATCCTTCAGGATGGCCGCCAGCAGATGGCCGCCCTCTCGGGGGCTTCGCTCGGGGCCGAGGAGCGCCAGGCGCGCGCTCAGCAGATCCGCGAGGCCACGCGGGTCAGGATCGGCGAGATCCTCACCCCGGAGCAGCGCGCGCGCTACGAGCAGCTCGCGGGCGACGGGCGCAGCGGGCTCGCCGGGCGGGCCTTCGTTCCGGGCCCCGACGGCAAGCCGAAGGCGGTCGCCCTCACGCTCGGCATCACCGACGGCACCGCGACCGAGGTCCTGAGGGGCGACCTCAAAGAGGGCCAGGAAGTGATCGTCGGCGCCGTCGGCAGCTCGGGGACGCCCAGCCGCCCCGGCGGCGGCAGTCCGCGGCTCAGGCTCTGACATGGCGCTGATCGCGACCGAGCACCTCACCAAGGACTACCGACTCGGTCCGCACACGGTCCACGCCCTGCGCGGCGTCAGCATGGCCGTTGAGCCCGGCGAGTTCGTGGCCATCATGGGACCGTCGGGCTCGGGCAAATCCACCTTCATGAACATCCTGGGCTGCCTCGACGCGCCCACCGCCGGGCACTACTGGCTCGACGGCGTGGACGTCGGCGGGCTCGGCCGCGACGATCTGGCGGCGATCCGCAACGCCAAGGTGGGGTTCGTCTTCCAGCAGTTCAACCTCCTTCCCCGCACCAGCGCGCTCGAGAACGTCGAGCTGCCGCTCCTCTACGCCGGGCTCCCGGCCCGCGTCCGCCGCCAGCGAGCGCGCGAGAAGCTCGCGGCCGTCGGACTGGCCGACCGGGCGACGCACCATCCCAGCCAGCTCTCCGGCGGCCAGCAACAGCGGGTGGCGATCGCCCGGTCGCTCGTCAACGAGCCCGCCGTCCTGTTGGCCGACGAGCCCACCGGCAACCTCGACACGCGCACCAGCGTCGAGATCCTGGCGCTGATCCAGCGGCTCAACCGGAGCGGCATCACGATCGTGCTGGTCACCCACGAGCGGGACATCGCCACGTACGCCAGCCGCGTCCTCACCTTCCGCGACGGCCGGCTGCTTGGCGACGAGCGCGTCGCCGTCCCGCGGGACGCGGCGGCGGCGCTGGCGGCGCTGCCCGAGGAGGTGCCGGCGTGAACGTCCTGCAGTCCGCCCGGATCGCGCTGCGCGCGCTCCGTGTGAACAAGCTGAGGAGCGCGCTCACCATGCTCGGCATCATCATCGGCGTCGGCGCGGTGATCGCCATGGTCAGCGTTGGCGCCGGCGCGCAGGCCCGCGTGGCCGAGCAGATCCAGAGCCTGGGTTCGAACCTCATCATCGTCCTCTCGGGCAGCGTCACCTCGGGCGGTCTGCGGCTCGGCCAGGGCAGCCAGCTCACCATCACCGAGGAGGACGCCGCCGCCATCGCCCGCGAGGTGCCCGCCGTGCAGGTCGCGGCGCCGTCGACCCGGGGGTCGGCACAGGTCGTCTACGGCAACCTCAACTGGTCCACGATCGTCCAGGGCGTCACCGCCGATTACTTCGAAGCGCGCGACTGGCCGGTCGTCCTGGGACGGGCGGTCCTGCCCGAGGACGTCGAGGGCGCCACGAAAGTCGCCCTGCTCGGGCAGACGACGGCGCTCAACCTCTTCGGCGACGCCGATCCGCTCGGCCAGATCATCCGCATCAAGAAGGTGCCGTTCACCGCGGTCGGCGTGCTCAGCCGCAAGGGCCAGAGCTCGTGGGGCCAGGACCAGGACGACGTCATCCTCATCCCGATCTCGACCTCCAAGAAGAAGGTGCTGGGCGCCCCTGCGTCCAATCCCCGCGCGGTCGGCTCCATTTCGGTGAAGATCCGACCTGGCGAGGACATGGTCGAGGCGGAAGAGCAGATCCGCGCGCTGCTCCGCCAGCGCCACCGCCTGCAACCCTACCAGGACGACGACTTCTGGCTGCGCAACTTGGCCGACGTGCTCCAGACCCAGGAGGAGTCGTCCAAGGTCATGACGTACCTGCTGGCCGCCATCGCCTCGGTGTCCCTACTGGTCGGCGGCATCGGCATCATGAACATCATGCTCGTGTCGGTCACGGAGCGGACGCGGGAGATCGGCCTGCGCATGGCCGTCGGCGCCCGTGGGCGCGACATCCTCCTGCAGTTCCTGGTCGAGGCCATCACCCTCTCCCTGATCGGCGGCGTGATCGGGATCGCGCTCGGGCTCGCCGGCTCCCGCGCCATCAGCTACCTCGCCGACTGGCGCACCCTGGTCGCTCCCGAGGCCATCGCGCTGGCCTTCGGGTTCGCTGCCACGATCGGAATCTTCTTCGGCTTCTATCCCGCGCGCAAAGCCGCGCGGCTCGACCCGATCGAGGCGCTGCGATACGAGTAACGGGCCGGAGCAGGCTCTCCGGCTTCGAAAAACAACTCGCCGGCAGAACCTGCCCCGGCCCGTCCCTCACGCGTCATGCCTCGATCGGGGCGGACGCGCGATCATCGACTACGACTGGATCTGCATACCGCCGTGATCGATGTCCGCCTCGTATCCGGCCCACTTCGAGTCCCACGACAGCGAGCTGCCGGTCCCCGAATCCCTGAAGCCCGAGTTGAGCAGGGCGTAGCGGCCGTTGCGGTAGACGACCGGATTAGCCGCGCTGATGGTCACTCGTGCGCCCGGCTCGAGCGCGGTGAGATGGACCGGCCGGCCATCGACGAGGATGACGGTCTTCGGACCGATCAGCACCGTGCGCCCGTCGCTGAGAACCACCATGCTGGCCGGCGCGTCCACGCCCGACACCGTCCCCGTGACGACGCCCTCCGTCAGGACGATCGGCGCCGGTGGCGGCGGCGGAGTCACGATGGTCGCGGTGGTCGACGGAGCCAGGCCCGGCTGGGTGATCACGACGTACTGACCGTCGCGGTACTCGACCGGCTGGCCGGAGCGGATGACCACTCTCGCTCCGGGCTTGATCTCCCGCAGTTCCATCGTTCGGATGTCTACCAGCACGGCGTCGCCATCGGCGACCCGGTACATCCGCGCGTCGTCGAGCACGATCACTCCCGCGTTCTCATCCACGCGGACAACCGTGCCGGTGATGACTTCGTCGGCGCCCGCCGCCAGGGTCAACCCCAGAACGAGCGCGCACGCTGTCAGGCTGATGCGTCGAATCATCGGATTCCTCCTTGTTGTAACTCTGACGTTGGGGGCTTGGCCCCACGCTCCTTTCTGGTGCAAGGCGACTGCCACCTGAGCGCGTCGACCCTTGCTATGGTTGAGCGGTCATGGCTTCAAAGCGCGGCGGGAAGGCCCGGCGTGCGTCGCCTCCATCCCGCGCCGCCGCGGCCCGACCGAGCGGACCACCCGGTCCGGAGGAGGCGCGGCTGCTCCGCGTGGCGCGCGAGTTGGCGGCGCTCGCGCGCGGAGGCCGCGCGCCCGGTGAGGCGCTCGGCGAAGCGCTGGCGCGTCTGAGCTACGTCGAGCCGCCGCGCGAGACGCGATCTCCGCGCGGGTCGCGTCGCGGCGGCGAAAAGGGGCGCGCGCTGGCGCTGGGGTGGGCGCGGGAGCAGGTGCGCCTGGCGCTCGGCGATGTGCTGGAGCGCGCGGCGAAGATGAGGGCGGCGCGCAGCGACATCCCCACGGACACGCTGGCCTGGCTCGCCCTCGCTGCCTGCGAGGCGCTGGCCCACGAGCCGGCGGAGGCAGTTCCGGATCGTCTGGCCGCGCTGATGGCGTTCATTCGTGCCCCCGGGCGGACCGGGTGAACGCCTCGAGCGCGACGAGGCCCGCCCCGCAGAGCATCGTCAGGAGATTGAGAAGCACGGCGCTCCGGTGCGTGGCGGCGAAGCGCGCGGCGTCCCCCGCGCGGCGGGCGTCTTCGGCGGACGGCAGCGTCACCGTGAGCGCCCAGGTGAGGAGCGCGACCATGGCCCCGGCCAGCCCGGCCGCCGCCAGATGGCGGCGGTGCCCGCCGCGCGTCCCCAGGGCCAGCGGCAGCAGGGCCACCAGTGCCAGGACGCAAAGCGTGATGCCCCAGCGGTAATAGTGCGGCAGGAGTGCGGCGATCACCTGCCCCGCGCTCGCGCGCTCGATCGTGCGGAAGAGGAGCGGCGCCGCGGCGAAGGAAAAGAACGCCATGACGCCCAGCCACGCCGCCACGCAGGCGACGGCGAGCGTCGCCAGTGCTCTCATGAGTCCAGGGTCATCGTGATCCCTGGTACTCCCGCGCTCCTGCGAGGTCGACGGGAGACCGTAGGATGTTCACCGCCCAGGACCGATCGCCGCCCGCCAGCACGAGCCGAGCATCGGCAAAGCGCGGGCGGGTGTCAACTCGGGCCGCCGCTCTCGATTGACACCCCTGAGAGCGGGCGGTAGAGTGCGCGGCGATGTCCAAGCGTCTCGCGGGGCTCGGCCTCGCGCTCTGTCTGGCCACGCCGGCCGCGGCGGAGACACCGCTGGAGGGGGGGCGCGCGCTGATCGCGCGCTACCACGAAGACCCCGCCGGCATCGACCGCGCCCGCGATCTCCTGGAGGAGGCGCTCGGGCGCGAGCGGCGGGCCGAGACGCTGACCCTGCTCTCCCGTATCTACTTCCTCTACGGCGACATCCGGGCCACGACCGGCGACGACAAGCTGGCCGCCTACGCCCGCGGCCGCGAGCTGGCCCAGCGGGCCGTGGAGCTGGCGCCCCGGAGCGAGGAAGCCCACGTGTGGTACGCGATCAACACCGGACGCTGGGGTCAGACGAAGGGCGTCATGCGGTCGCTCTTCCTCCTGCCCACGCTCCGGGAGGAGCTGGACATCATCTTCGGCCTCAACCCGCGCTCGGTCCGGGGGCACGCGCTGGCCGGCAACGTCTTCTTCGAGGTGCCCGCGCTCTTCGGCGGAGACCGCAAGAAGGCGGAGGAGCACTACCGCAAGGGGCTGGCTGTCGATCCCAGGTTCACCGTCATCCGAAACGACTTGGCCCGCCTCCTGATCGCGACGGGTCGCCACGCGGAGGCGCGCCGAGAGCTCGAGCGGGTGATCGGCGAGAAGGCGCCCACCAGCATCGCCGACTGGACCGTCAAGGACCTGCCCCGCGCCCGCGCGCTCCTCGAGTCCATCAAGGACACGCGGTGAAGATCGGCGCGGTCATCGGCCGGCTCGAGCGGACCAAGCCCGGCTGGAACCCGACCGCGCTGGCCCTCGTCGCCGACCGGACGCGCGACCCCTTCCGCGTCCTCATCGCCTGCATCCTGTCGCTCCGCACCCAGGACACGACCACGGGACCCGCCGCCGAGCGGCTGTTCGCCCTGGCCGACACCCCGGAGGCGATGCTCCGTCTCACGACGGCGCGGATCGAGCGCGCCATCTACCCCGTCGGCTTCTACCGCACCAAGGCCCGCGTCATCCGCGCGATCTGCCGCGACCTCCTGGGGCGCTTCGGCGGGCGCGTGCCCGACGAGATCGACGAGCTCCTGGCGCTCAAGGGGGTGGGCCGGAAGACCGCCAACCTGGTGGTGACCATGGGCTACGGCAAACCGGGGATCTGCGTCGACACGCACGTCCATCGGATCTCGAACCGGCTGGGCTACGTGAAGACCCGGACCCCCGAGAAGACGGAGATGGCGCTGCGGGCGAAGCTCCCGCACCGGTACTGGATCGGCTACAACGATCTGCTCGTCAGCTTCGGCCAGAACGTCTGCACGCCCATTTCCCCCCGCTGCTCGCTGTGCCCGGTGCGGCTCCTCTGCCGGCGGGTGGGCGTGACGACGTCGCGCTAGCCCGGAGCGCGCGCAGCCGCGCGAGGTTCCGGCGGTCCGCCTGGGGCTCGGGCTCCTTGGGCGTCTCCAGCACCTTGGGAATCCGGGCGAACCGCCGATCCTGGAGCAGCCGCCGGAAGGCGCCGCGGCCGAGAAAACCCTCGCCGATGTGCTGGTGACGGTCGAGCCCGGAGCCGCGCGGAGCCCCCGCGTCGTTGAGGTGGAAGGCGAGGATCCGGTCCAGGCCGACCGTCCGGGCGCACTCCGTGATCGCTGCCTGGTAGCCTGAGTCTCGACCGATGTCGTAGCCGGCGGCGAAGAGGTGACAGGTGTCGATGCAGATGCCGAGCCGCTCGGGCCGCGCGGCCCCCGCCAGCAGCGCGCCCAGCTCGGCGAACGTCCGCCCGAGCGTGTGGCCGCTGCCGGCCGTGTTCTCGAGCCCGATGCGGATGCGGTAGCCCGCCGTCCGGCGCGTGACCTCGTCGAGGGCCGCGACGACGCGGGCCAGCCCGGCTGCAGTCCCCCGCCCCATGTGAGAGCCGGGGTGGATGACGACGCAGCTGAGCCCCAGCGCCTCGCCTCGCTCCAGCTCGTCGGCGAAGGCGTCGACCGCCTGCGCCCACTGGGCCTGATCGGGCGCCGCCAGGTTGATGAGGTAGCTGCCGTGGGCGAAGACGGGACGAATGCCGGTCCGGTGCCGGGCGGCCGCGAAGGCGCGCACATCCTCGTCCCTGAGCGGCGGGGCGGCCCACTGGCGCTGGTTCTTGAGGAAGATCTGCACCGTGCCGCAACCGACCTCGCGACCGCGCTCCAGCGCGCGGTAGAGGCCGCCGGCGATGGACATGTGCGCGCCCAGGTCGTCTCGTCGGACGGGGCCTCGACGGCCGGCGCTCGAACCAGCGCGAGGATTCGTCACGGGGCGGCGTCCAGCGCGGGCGCCACCAGCTCGCCGATCTTCCGTCGCCGGTACGCCCAGATCGCCGCGAGCTGGCGACTGACCACCAGTCCGTGGGCAGCGCGCCCCAGCGATCCCAGCGGCAGCCGGTACGTCACACGATCCTCCACCCCGGTGCCGCCACGCTCTTCGAGAAAAAGATGACGATGCTCCCAGCGGTCGTACGGTCCGCGGACCTGCACGTCCACGAAGCGGGCGGGCGGGTCGTACTCGCGGACGAACGCCCGCCAGGAGAGCGGCAGACCGAGCCAGCGGATCCGGTACTCCAGGATGGCCCAGCGGGCCATCGCCGTCCCCGGCGTGAGGAGACGGAAGCCGAGCCAGGACGGCGTGATCAGGGCGAGGTTGGCGGGCTCGGCGAAGAAGGCGAAGACCTCGGCGCGCGGCTTCGGCAGCCACACGCGCGACTCGAGGATGTAATCGGGCATGACGCGCGCGCTATCATAGGCAGGTGTCCGGACCCAGTCAAACGCGCGCCTATCTGGCGCTGCTCCTCATCGTCACGCTCTGGGGGAGCTATCCGGCGACTGCGAAGCTCGCGCTCCAGGATTTCCCGCCCTTCTTCCTCGCCGCCGTCCGCTGCACGATCGCCTCGGCGTTCCTGCTCGTGCTGCTGGCGCGCGCGGGGGCCGACGCCGTCCGCGGACTGGGGCCCGGCGCCGTCGGCGCGTTCATGATCCTGGCCATCGCCGGCATCTGGGGCTCGACCCAGTTCAGCTACCTGGCGATCTACTACACGACCGCGTCCAACGCCGTCATCCTGCAGGCCGCCACGCCGGTCATCGTAGCCGTCGCCGCGCGCCTGTACCTCGGCGAGCGGCTGGCGCCGGGCCAATGGCTCGGGGTAGCGGTCTCCGCCTTCGGCGTGCTGCTGATCATCACCAGCGGCCGGCTGACGGCGCTCCGGCCCGAGGAGCTGCGGGCCGGGGACTTCATCAACCTCGCGTCGCTGATCGGATGGAGCGCCTACACCGTGTACGGCAAGCGCGTCCTGACCGCCTATTCGCCGGCGCTGGCGACGACGGCCGCATACGTGCTGGGCACGCTCCTCATCATCCCGACGATGGCCGCCACCGCGCCCTTCTTCCCCCCTCCGCGCCTGGGCTCGGGCCTGGCGTGGTCGGTGGTGCTGTACCAGGGGCTGCTCGGCGCCGTCGCTCACGTCTGGTGGTACAAGGCGGTGCAGGTGGTGGGACCCAGCCGGTCGGCGATCTTCATGAACCTGCAGCCCGTCGTCGGCGTGGTACTGGCCACGGCGCTGCTCGCCGAGCGGGTCGGCCTGTGGCAGATCGTGGGAGGCACGCTGGTCCTCGCCGGCGTGGCCCTCACCACCACCCGCCGCCC
>DASYUQ010000032.1 GCA_036001065.1 Candidatus Methylomirabilota bacterium | reverse complement strand
CACTGCACGCCCTCGCGCTTGAGAATGTCGGCCACGACTGCGGCTGCTTTCACGGCGCTCCTCCTTCTGGCCGGGGGTACCCGAGCGTCATGCATAGTACGGCATCCGGAGGACCTCGTGCTCGGCAGGTGAAGCTATTAGCCCCGATCCGAAAATTCTTTTGGCGAGGAATGTGCGGAAACGCGGCGTCGGTAGCGGCCGTGGCCAGCGTGGGTACGTGCGCACCCACGTCCTCCTATAGAGACGCTGGCTGCGGTCGAACCACCTCCTGAACACCGCCCATGTTCGCGGCCATGTGCCGCTTTCACCTGCGAGCTTATTTCGGATCGGGGTTAACATGACTTCGAGGACGGGACACTCGTGCCGTTCCAACTATTCGCGCCTAGGAAGGCACCAAGTACGTCGTTCGTGGACAGATTTAGTATCAACAAGTTGGAACGGCACTAGTCGATGGAGAGCTCGACGGTGTAGCCGGTCGGGTCTTCGATGTAGACCGCCGACCGGCCCCGGCGCCCGCGGATCAGCACGCCGGCACGCTTGAGCCGCTCGCGGACTTTCTTCCACCGCGCGAGCGTGAGATGCAGGCCGAAGTGATCGAGACCGCCGGCCTTGGGATCGAACGGGCGTCGGGTCTCCACGAAGTTCAGCAGATCCTCCCGGCCGGGCGTGCGGAGGAAGATCATGCCCTCGTGCGCGAACGCCTCCTCGAGCCCGATGACGTCGGTATAGAAACGCTCGGTGCCGCGTAGGTCCCGCGTGAGCAGGGCAAGGTGGCGGAGGCTCATGACGGCCCTATGCTACCCGGTCGGCCCGACGTCCACCACCGCCGAGCGCCCGCAGGCAGGTCCCTTGCAGGCGCAGGGCGCGCGTGAGGTGCGACCATGGGGAAGATCTGCGCGGCGCTTGCAATTGTTTCGCTCCTCGTCCCGGGTATCGCGGCCCGGGCGCAGGGGCCCAGCTTGCGCGGGCACGTCGTGATGATCACCGACAGCAAGGTGATCGTGCGGGGAGACGACGGCCGCACGTACACCGTGAACACCGCGGCGGTAGATCTGGAGGAGCTGGGAGCGCTCGAGCCCGGTCACGCCGTGGGCGTGACCACGGAGGGCGCCGGCCCCACCGGCGGGCTCATCGGCGGCTCGAGCGTGACGTTCGAAGCGAGCGACGGGACGGTGCTCTTCCTGGACCTCGCCCGGATCGGGGGGCGCCGGCCGGCGGTGGAGGCCAACGCCCCCGCGACGCTGATCCACGAGTCGGGGCCGCAGGGCCCCGTCCCCGTCTGGATCGAGCCGCGGAAAGGCCGTCCGGCGGCGTCGGGCCGCTGAGCCGTCCGGGTCAGTCGAGGGCGGACCGGGCGGCCTGGTATTCCTCCCACGTGTTGACGTCGGGAGGCTTGGGCCGGTCGACGGGCACCGGATGGACCCACTCCGGATGGGCATCGAGGATCTTCCACGCCGCCTTGTCCCCTTTGAGGGCGGCCAGCTGATCGAAGAGCGCTCGCGTGAAGATCAGTGGGTGTCCGGGGCCGTCCCGATACGCCGCGACCGCGATTCGCTCATTGCGCCGCCGATTCCAGGTCTGCACCACGTGGTCGATGATCGCTGCGTCGATGCCGGGTTGGTCTCCCAGCAGCACCGCCACCGCGTCGGCGCGAGGGTCGAGCGCGCCGAGCCCCGCCCGGTATGACGACGAGCATCCTTCGCCGAAGTGGGGATTCTCGACGAGGCGGGCCCGCCCGAAATCGACGCGTCGGCGGACGTCGGCGGCGGCGCCCCCGACGACCACGATGACTTCGTCGAGCGAGGCGGCGGCGCTTACCTGGGCCAGCACCCAACCGAGGAGCGTCGTGCCGCGGAAGGGGAGCAGCTGCTTGGGCTGGCCCAGGCGCGCGGACTTACCCGCCGCGAGGACGAGCCCCGAGATCATACTGCTCCTGGCAGCGGCGGCAGCAGAAGTACACGGTCCCGGCGGGAGTCTCCGAGCGGTACCGCGCGGTGGCCACGTCGACCGGCATGCCGCAAATGGGATCCGTCGCCTCGGCCGCTGGCGGAGGGACGGGCGCCGTCGGCTCGACCTCGACGGCCTTTTGACTCCGGAGCGTCTGGACGATTTCGGCCAGAATGCTCAGCGCGATCTCCTCCGGGGTGACCGCGCCGATGTCGAGCCCGGCCGGCGCCTTCAGCGCGGCCAGCCGCTCGGTGGGGACGCCGCGCCGCTTCAGGCCCTCGACGACGGCGGCGGCTCGCTTGCGGCTGGCGACGAGGCTCACATAACCGGCGTCGCTCGCCAGCACCCGGGCCAGCGCGTCCTCGTCGAACGCGCCGTGCGTCGCCACGACCACGAACGTCCGGGGATCGAGCGGCAGCGGCGCGGCGGCGCCGACGACGGTGACGGCGAAATCCGTGGTCCGGCCCAGCGCGGCCAGCGTCTCCAGCACCGGGCCGTGGCCGATCAGCACGAGCTGCGGCCTGGGAAGAAACGGCTCCACATAGATCTCCAGCGTGCCGCCGCTGTGGCACGTCATCGCGTACTCCAGCACGCCCTCGGTCCGGCCGGGGCTACGGCCCCCCTCGCCGACCAGGCTGATGAAGCGCGGCTGGCCGTCCCGGAGTGCCGCCAGGGCCTCCCGCACGACCGTGGGCTCGGCGCAGGCGCCGCCGATCCACCCGGAGACGGTGCCGTCCCGATGGACGATCGCTTTGGCGCCGGGCTTGGCGGACGTCGGCCGCTCGCAGCGGACCACGGTCGCCAGCGCGAACGGCTCTCCGCGCCGGCGCAGCTCGACCGCGAGGGCCAGAAGGTCGGCGGCCACGCTATTCGGCCACCCCGTGCTCGCGCAGCAGCTTCCAGACCTTGGCCGGCGTGATCGGAATGTCGACGTGGCGGACGCCGAGGTGCCACAGCGCATCCACCACCGCGTTGGCGATCGCCGCGGGCGCGCCGACGGTGGCCGACTCGCCCACGCCCTTGGCGCCCAGCGGATGGTGGGGCGACGGGGTGCACGTCTTGTCGGTCTCCCACTTGGGCGTTTCCACTGCGGTGGGCAGCAGGTAATCGATGAAGCTTCCGCCCTGGATGTTGCCGAGCTCGTCGTACGAAATCTCCTCCATGAGCGCGGGGGCGAAGCCCATGGTGAGCCCCCCGTGGATCTGGCCCTCGACGATCATCGGGTTGATGATGTTGCCGCAGTCGTCCACGGCCACGAACCGGCGGATCTTGACCTCGCCCGTCCCCTTGTCGATGTCCACCACGCAGATGTAACTGCCGAACGGGTAGGTCAGGTTCGGCGGATCGTAATAGCTGACCGCCTCCAGCCCCGCCTCCATCCCCTGCGGGTGGTTGGTGTACGCGGCGAACGCGATCTCCTGGATGGTCTTGAATTGGTTCGGCGCCCCCTTGACCGAGAACTTCCCCGGCTCCCACACCAGGTCCTCCTCGGCGGCTTCGAGCAGATGGGCGGCGAGCTTCCGGGCCTTGTCCCGGATCTTGCGGGCGGCGAGGGCGGCGGCGGCGCCGGCTACCGGCGTGGAACGGCTCGCGTAGGTGCCGAGGCCGTAGGGCGCGGTGTCGGTGTCGCCTTCCTCGACCTGGATGTCGGCCACCGGGATGCCCAGCTCCTCGGCGAGGATCTGGGCATAGGTGGTCTCGTGCCCCTGTCCCTGCGACTTGGTCCCGAACCTCGCGATGGCTTTGCCGGTCGGGTGGATCCGGATCTCGCAGGAGTCGAACATCTTGAGCCCCAGGATGTCGAAGTGCTTGGACGGCCCCGCCCCGACGATCTCGGTGAAGCTCGAGATGCCGATCCCCATCAGCTCGCCCCGCCGGCGCCGCTCCGCTTGCTCCCGCCGCAGCTCGGCATAGCCGATCTTGTCCATCGCCTTGCGGAGGGCGGCGGCGTAGTCGCCGCTGTCGTATTCCCATCCGAGCGCCGACTTGTACGGGAACTGATCGGGCTTGATGAAGTTCTTGAGCCGGAATTCGGCCGCATCCATGCCGAGCTGGTGGGCCATGAGGTCGGCCACCCGCTCAATCGTATGGACGGCTTCGGTGACGCGGAACGAGCAGCGATAGGCGATCCCGCCCGGTGGCTTGTTGGTGTAGACGCCGTCCACCTCGACGTGGGCGGCCTGAAGGTCGTAGGACCCCGTGCAGATGTGGAAGAGTCCGGCCGGGAACTTGGAGGGGTTCGCCGCCGCGTCGGTGTAGCCGTGGTCGGCGATGGTCTTGATCCTGAGCGCGGTCAGCTTGCCGTCCTTTCGCGCCGCCAGCTCGGCCGTGATGTGGTAGTCGCGGGCGAAGGAGTCGGCCTGAAGGTTCTCCATCCGGTCCTCGATCCACTTGACCGGCTTGCCCGTCAGCACCGACGCCGCCACCGCGATCACGTAGCCCGGGTAGACCGGGACCTTGCCCCCGAAGCCGCCGCCGATGTCCGGCGAGATGATACGGATCTTGTGCTCGGCCAGCCCGACGTGGCCGGCCACCAGGGCGAAGACGGTGCGAATCGCGTGGGGCGCCTGGGTCGTCATCCACACCGTCAGCTTGCCGTTCACCTTGTCGAACTGGGCGACGCAGCCGCACGTCTCGATGGAGGCCACGTGGATCCGCGGGATGTAGATGTCCTGCTTCACGGTCACCTCGGCCTCGCGGAAGGCGCGGTCGGTGGCGGCGCGATCGCCCCACTCCCAGTGCCAGATGTGGTTGTCCTTCTTGTCCTTCTTGTCCGTGCGGAGCACGGGGGCGCCGGGCTCCAGCGCCTTTCGGGGATCGATGACGACGGGAAGCGGCTCGTACTCGACGTGCACGGCGTCGACGCCGTCGGCGGCCGCGTACCGGCTGGTGGCCAGGACCGCCGCCACCTCCTGCGCCTGGTACATCACCTTCTCGACCGGGAGCACCATCTGAGTGTCCGACATCAGCGTCGGCATCCAGTGCAGGTTGTATTTGGCCAGGTCCTGACCGGTGATGACGGTGAGCACGCCGGGAACGCCCAGGGCCTTGGACGAGTCGATCTTGGTGATCTTGGCGTGCGCGAAGGGAGTGCGCACGATGTCGAGGTAGAGCATGCCCGGGAGCTGGACGTCGTCGACGTAAGTGCCCTTGCCGCGGATGAAGCGCGGGTCTTCCTTGCGCTTCACCGAGTGTCCCATGCCCCCGATCGCGGGCGAGGTTCTCAGCGCCATCACGCGCCTCCATTCTGGAGCTTCGCCGCCGCGTATTGGATCGCCTTGACGATGTTGACGTAGCCCGTGCACCGGCAGAGGTTGCCGGAGATCGCCTGGCGGATCTCGTCCTCGGTCGACCGCGGGTGCTTACGGAGAAAGGCGTAGCTGGTCATCAGCATGCCCGGCGTGCAGTAGCCGCACTGGAGCCCGTGCTCCTCCATGAAGCCTTCCTGCAGCGGATGGAGCTTGCCGTCCTGCTCCAGGCCTTCCACGGTCATGATTTCCCGGTTGTGGGCCTGGATCCCGAAGACGGTGCACGACTTCACCGGTCGGCCGTCGAGGAGGACCGTGCAGGCGCCGCAATGGGTCGTGTCGCATCCGATGTGGGTGCCGGTCAGCCGGAAGACGTCTCGGATCAGGTGGACCAGCAGGAGCCGCGGCTCCACGTCGGCTTCGTGCTTCTCGCCGTTGATCTGGACCTTGACCAGCATGGACCTCACCTCCCGGCGTTCGCGCGCTCGAGAGCCTTGCGCAGCGCTCGAGCCGTCAGCACTCTGACGAGATCGCGCTTGTACTCGACCGAGCCTCTCAAATCTGCGCTGGGCTGGGACTGCTCGGCGGCGAGCTGGGCCGCCTGCTTGATCGTTGCCTCCTCCAGGCGCTTGCCCGCCAGGAGTGCCTCGGCCCTGTCGGCCCTGATCGGCGTCAGGCCGACGTTGGTGAGCCCGATTCCCGCCCGCTCGCACGTGCCGCTCGCGCTGAGCGCAACCTGGACCGCGACGGCGGCCGTCGCGAAGTCCCCGACCTTGCGCTCGAGCTTCAGGTAGGCCCCGCCGCTCCGCGGGGGCGGGATGGGGACCCGGATTTCGGTCAGGATCTCGTCGCCCGTGAGGGCGGTCGTGAAGGGGCCGGTGAAGAACCCGGCGATCGGGAGGCGCCGCTCGCCCTTGCTGCCGACCGCCGCCACCTCGGCTCCATAGGCGATCATCGTCGCGGGATGATCGTTCGCGGGGTCGCCGTGGGCCAGGTTGCCCCCGACGGTGGCCAGGTTTCGGACGAGAGGATCGGCGATGACCCGGCAGGTGTCGTAGAGGAGCGGATATCGAGTCCGGATGAGCTCCGACTCCTCGAGGTCCGACTCGCGTGTCAGCGCGCCGATCTCCAAGACGCCATCGCGCTCCCGGATATACGCAAGCCCGGGGATCCCATTGATGTCGATGAGGTGACGCGGACGGGCGAGTCGGAGCTTCATGAGCGGGATGAGGCTCTGTCCTCCCGAGAGGATCTTGGCCTCCTCGCCCAGCCTGACCAGGAGGCGCATCGCCTCAGCGAGGGAGCTCGGGGTGTGGTAGTCGAAAGCCCCAGGGATCATCGTCGTCCCTTTCCGGGTCGTCCCTGTTGGAACGGTCTTGACGGTGAGACGCCAGCGTCGAAGCGTGGTCCGCAGCGACTCCAGCGACAACGACGGAACGTGCCCGCTCCCGACGAGGTAGTCTCTGAGCTCGGCCAGAGTCCAGGTCGCGCCATCACGCCCGACGTCGCGCGGTCGGGCGGTGGCCACCACGCCGATCTGCCGTTGAACCTCGGGCGTCAGCTTGCGGGGACGACCGGGACGGGCGCGCGTCAGCAGACCCGGCGGCCCCTTCCGTTCGAACCGGGCGAGCCACGTCGCGACGGTCGGCCGCGACACCCCGAGGCGCCGCATGATCTCGGCGATGGCCACGCCCCGCGCCGATAGCAGCACGATGTGCGCGCGGGCGGCGA
>DASYUQ010000031.1 GCA_036001065.1 Candidatus Methylomirabilota bacterium | reverse complement strand
CTAATAGCTTCACCTGCCGAGCACGAGGTCCTCCGGATGCCGTACTATGCATGACGCTCGGGTACCCCCGGCCAGAAGGAGGAGCGCCGTGAAAGCAGCCGCAGTCGTGGCCGACATTCTCAAGCGCGAGGGCGTGCAGTGCCTCATCGGCTATCCCGTCAACCACATCATCGAGGCCGCCGCCGAGGCCGACATTCGCACCATCATCGTGCGCCAGGAGCGGGTCGGCCTGCACATGTGTGACGCGCTGAGCCGGGTGACGTCCGGCGAGCGCATCGGCGTCTTCGCCAACCAGCACGGCCCGGGGACGGAGAACTCGTTCGGCGGCGTGGCCCAGGCCTACGGCGACTCGGTCCCGATCGTGGTGCTCCCCGGCGGCTACCCGCGGCGGATCCTCAACATCCCGCCCAACTTCAGCTCGTTCCTCAACTACCAGCACGTCACCAAGTGGGCCGAGCAGGTCATCCTGCCCGAGAACGTGCCCGACGCCATGCGTCGGGCGTTCACCCAGGTGCGCAACGGCCGCCCGCGCCCGGTGCTGGTCGAGTTCCCCGTCGACATCCTCCAGGCCGAGGTGCCGGACGGCTGGACCTACACGCCGGCGCCCCGCCTGCGCACGGCGCCGGACCCGCGCGCCGTCGCCGAGGTCGCGGCGGCGCTGGTGGCGGCCGAGCGGCCGGTGATCTACGCGGGCCAGGGCGTGCACTACGCGCGCGCGTGGAAGCAGCTCCGCGAGCTCGCCGAGCTGCTGGAGGCGCCCGTCACCACCAGCCTGCAGGGCAAGAGCGCGTTCCCGGAGACGCACCCGCTGTCGCTCGGCTCCGGCGGCCGCTCGATCAGCAAGCAGCTCCACCACTTCCTCACCAACTCCGATCTGATCTTCGGCATCGGCTGCAGCTTCTCGACGACCAACTACGGCGTGGCCATGCCCAAGGGCAAGCGCATCGTCCACGCCACCCTCGACCCCGCCGACATCAACAAAGACGTGCGGGCCGAGCTGGCGCTGGTCGGGGATGCGGGGCTGACTCTCGACGCGCTCATCACCGAGGTCAGCGACCGCCTGCGCGGCGGCCCCCGCGGCCGCGCCGCCGCCGTCACCCAGGAGATCAAGCAGCTCAAGAGCGAGTGGCTCGCCCAGTGGCTACCACGGCTCACGGCGGACACCAAGCCGCTCTCGCCCTACCGGGTCATCTGGGACCTGATGCACACCGTGGACGTCGCCAACACGATCATCACCCACGATGCCGGCAGCCCGCGCGATCAGCTCTCGCCCTTCTGGGAGCCGGTGGCGCCCCTCACCTACATCGGCTGGGGCAAGACGACGCAGCTCGGCACCGGGCTGGGCTACGCGATGGGCGCCAAGCTCGCCGCCCCCGACAAGCTCTGCGTCAACGTCTGGGGCGACGCCGCCATCGGCTTCACCGGCATGGACTTCGAGACGGCCGTGCGCGAGCGCATCCCCATCCTCTCGGTACTCCTCAACAACTTCTCGATGGCCATCGAGCTCAAGGTCATGAAGGTCGCCACCGAGAAGTACCGGTCCACCGACATCGGCGGCAACTACGCCGACTTCGCCAAGGCCCTGGGCGGCTGGGGCGAGCGCGTGACCGAGCCCGGCGCCATCGGGCCCGCCATCAAGCGCGCGATCGACCGGACGCGGGAGGGCACGCCGGCGCTGCTGGAGTTCATCACCGAGAAGGCGGTGGATTTCTCGATCTTTCCGTGAGACGCACCGCGTCGTCTATAATCACGGAGAGACAGCGAGAGGGGTGAGCGCGTGGCAAAAGGCACGGGCATGCGGAAGGAAAAGAAGAAGCCGAAGCAGAAGAAGAAGTAGCGCTACTCGCGGGCGGAGCTGGAGGCCGAGCAGGCCTGGCGCACGGCCGCCACGAAGCGCTCGCCGAAGGTCGCGAGCTTCCAGTCGCCCACGCCCTGCACCTCGCGGAACCGCTCGAGCGTCGGCGGGCGCAGGCGCGCCATGTCGCGCAGCGAGGCGTCCGAGAAGATGAGGTACGGCGGCACCCCGCGTTCCGCCGCGACCTTCCGCCTCAGCACGCGTAACGCCTCGAACACCGCCTCGTCCGCCGCGCCGGAGGTGTCGGGGGCACGCGTGCTCTCCGGAATCCGCGTCCCCGCCTTCGCAGCCGATGCGGCCGGCGGCGTGACGGCGCTCGTCAGGGGCGCCGCCGCGCTCTCGCCCCGGAGGACGGCGTGGCCGCTCAGGGTGACGAGCAGCGTGGGGTACTCGGCGTCGGACCGGGCGAGGTAGCC
>DASYUQ010000030.1 GCA_036001065.1 Candidatus Methylomirabilota bacterium | reverse complement strand
CCCAGGCGCTGAGCGCGCGCCGGGCCTAACCTCAGGGAGGACAGGGATGGAGATTCTCGATCTGAAGGGGTCGCTGGAGTTCTCAAAAGAGCGGCACGTGTACAACACCCTGGCCGACACCCCGCACAGCTCGATCAGCATCGTCGGGTGGGAGCCCGGGCAGACGTCGCCCATCCATTCCCACCCGGGGGCCGACGAGATCTACCACGTCCTGGAGGGCGAAGGGCTCTTCAACGATGGACGGAAAGAGGTGCGGTTGGGCCCCGGGGACACGGTGATCTTTCCGGCCGGCGAGGTGCATCGCGTCCAGAGCCTCACGCGCATGGTGCTGTATCGCGTCCAGGCCGGGGCCGACCGGCATCCGGAGCCAGTGGACGCCTGGCCGAAGTCTTGACACCGGGGACCCGGGCGTTACCATCCCGGCCACGCTGCGCACACCAGCTCACGGAGGTCACGATCCGTCGAACGAGATGCGGACGTGGACGTTCAAGGTCCGCCCGGGGGTGACGTTCCACGAGAACTGGGGAGAGCTGACGGCCGAGGACGTCAAGTTCACGGTGGACCAGAGCTTCAAGCCCGACGCGCTGGGGGGCTCGGCCTACTTCTTCCGCAATCACCTCGACCGGATCGAGACGCCCGACAAGCACGCCTGGGCGTGAGCTACCTGTTCATCGCCCACGATCTCGCCGCCGCGAAGTATGTCAGCACGCGGATCGGCGTGATGCACCTCGGCAACCTCGTGGAGACGGCGACGAGCTGTACGCGCACCCGCTACATCCCTACACCCAGGTGCTGCTCAACAACGCGCTGCCCGCACACCCCGACGACGTGCGGGAGGAGGTCATCCTGCGCGGCGAGGTGCCGAGCGCCTTCGATCCGCCCGCCGGGTGCCGCTTTCATCCGCGGTGTCCGCACGCGCTGCCCGTCTGCGCCGAGGTCGAGCCGGTGCTACGGGAGCAGTCCGCCGGCCACCAGGTGGCCTGTCACCTGTACGGGACGTGAGCGCGGGCGGCGTTGGTGCGGCTCCGCGCGCGCTCGTCGGCCCGGCGGGCCCGGATGGCGGCGATGCGCTGCGCCATCGGCACTTCGAGGCGCTCGGTCGCCCGCGCCGTGTAGTCGAAGCCCGGCAGGGTGACGCGCGGGATCCGCGTGCCGAAGGCGTGCTCGATCGACCGGAAGTCGGCTTCCTCCGCGGGCGACACGAGCGTGATGGCATCGCCCACCGCCTCCGCCCGAGCCGTCCGTCCGACCCGGTGGATGTAATCGTCCGTCATGGTGGGCACGTCGAAGTTCACCACGTGGCTGAGACCGGTGACGTCGATGCCGCGCGCGGCGATGTTGGTGGCCACCAGCACGCGGCAGGCGCCGGCCTTGAAGGCGGCGAGGGCCCGGGTGCGCTGGGCCTGGCTGCGGTTGCCGTGGATGCGCTGGGCCGCCACGCCGCGCCGCACCAGGCCGTCGGCGAGACGGTTGGCCCGGTGCTTGGTGCGGGTGAAGACGAGCATGTTTCGGACGCCGGGCTGGCGGAGCAGCTCAACGAGCAGCGGCAGCTTCAGGTCCGACGCCACCGGGTAGGCGGCGTGGCTGACACCCACCGCCGGCGCCGCCGGCCGCTCCACGTTGATCATCACCGGATCGCGCAGCAGCTCGCGGGCCAGCGCGGTGATGGCGGGCGGCAGGGTGGCCGAGAAGAGCAGCGTCTGCCGGCGCCCGGCGGGCAGCGCCTTCATGATCCGCCGGATGTCGGGCAAGAACCCCATGTCGAGCATGCGGTCGGCCTCGTCCAGGACCAGCACCTCGAGCCCGGCCAGCCGCGCGTACGAATGTTGAAAATGATCGAGCAGCCGGCCAGGCGTCGCTACCAAAATGTCGGCGCCGCGACGGAAGGCCTGCTCCTGCGGCCCCATGGCAACGCCTCCGAAGACGGCGGCGCCGCCGATGCGCGTGAAGCGCGCGAGCTCCCGGCGATGCTCGTCGATCTGGGCGGCCAGCTCCCGGGTGGGCGCCAGCACGAGGGCGCGGGTGACGCCCCGCGGCCGGTCGACGAGCCGCTGGAGGATCGGCAGCAGGAACGCGGCGGTCTTGCCGCTACCCGTCATGGCGCAGGCGAGCACGTCCCGCCCCTCGGTGGCCGGGGGGATGGCGTCCTTTTGAATGGGCGTGGGCACGGCGAAGCCGAGGGCGTCGAGCCCGCGCAGCAAATCGACGTGCAGGGTGAAGGAGGTGAACGACATGGAACGAGTTCCTCGTGAGGGCGCTTCTGGGCCCGGTCAGTCTTCCGCGAGTTCAAAAACACGCCCCACGAAGCGGAAGTGGCCGGGAAACGCGGTCTGAGAAGGACGGGGCTCGCGATGAGCCCTGGATCGAGCCAGACCACCACAGTATATACACGGCTCCGGCGGATGGCGAGAAGTTTCGCGGTCAGCGGCCGGCTGCGAGCAGCGCGAGCACCTCCGGGGTCGACGGACGAGTCGCCCCCTACTCCAGATCCAGGGGGTCGCGCCTGGGTCCTACCGTGCGCATGGTCTCGAAGCCGTGTTCCACCATGTCGCAGTACAACTCCACGCGGTTGCCGTCGGGGTCAGGGAAATAGACGCTACGGGTCACATTGTGCTCGATCGTGGCCTCGACCGGCACCCCCATCGCCTTCAGTTCTCTGTAGGCTGCCTGCAGTTCCTCAAAGCTCCCGAGCTTCCACGCCATATGGTGCAGACCGGGCTGGGCAGCGTGAGGCGCTTCGCCGGTAGCCAGTTGGAACAGGGCCAGCTCATGGTGCTCCCGGCCGAAGCTGAGGAACACCGTCCCCCGCTCCAAGTCCTCGTGGGCCACCTTCAATCCCAGGGTCCGCGTGTAAAAATCCTTCGATTTGCCGGCGTCCCGGACTTTCAGCACGACATGGCCGAGCTTGCACGCCTGAATCATGTTTCCCCTCCTGGCGTCTGCCCCGAGACTCTGGTGATCGTCCAGCGGTCCACGATGCCGGCATCATATTTCCCCGCCACAGGCGTCCGCAAGGTGTGTCGCGGGCCCGATACTGGCTCTGCGGATGGCGGCCCTCGGCGCGTCATGGTAGCTTAGGCGCCCCGACGCTTCGACGAGCCCGGCGAGCGGATAAGGAGATCGCCATGAGCCACGCCCCCGAGGTCGAGGCCCGCACCGAGGTCCGCGACGGGCTGCGCATCACCTGGCACCAGCCGATGCCCATGGACGACGGCATCGTCCTCCGGGCCGATGTCTTTCGCCCCCTCGAAGACGGTCACTACCCGGTGATCATGACCTACGGGGTTTATGCGAAGGGACTCTCCTACCAGGAGGGCTACCCGATGCAGTGGCAGAAGATGGTGGAGGACCATCCGGAGATCCTGGAGGGATCGACCAACAAGTATCAGAACTGGGAGGTCACCGACCCCGAGCGGTGGATCCCTCATGGCTACGTGGTCGTCCGCGTAGACTCGCGGGGCGCCGGCTGGTCCCCTGGCTTCATGGACCCCAACTGTCCGAGGGAGATCGAGGATCTGTACCAGTGCATCGAGTGGGCGGGCACGCAGCCCTGGAGCAACGGGAAGGTCGGGATGCTCGGCATCTCCTACTACGCGAGCAACCAGTGGCGCGTGGCGGGCAAGCATCCGCCGCACCTGGCCGCCATCGTCCCGTGGGAGGGCCAGAACGACCGGTACCGCGACTCCGGATACCACGGCGGCATCCTGAGCCGGTTCCAGGAGCGCTGGGCGAAGCACCAGGTGGTCAACATCCAGTACGGGCTGGGCGCGCGCGCGCGAAAGAACCCCAACACGGGTGAGTCAGTGGCGGGCCCTCTCACGCTGTCGGACGAGGAGCTGGCCAAGAACCGGGTGAACGTCTTCGAAGAGCTCAAGAAGCACCCGCTCGACGACGAGTGGCACCGCGAGCGCTCCGCCGATCTGTCCAAGGTCACGGTGCCGCTCCTGACGTGCGCCAACTGGGGCGGGCAGGGCATTCACCCGCGCGGCAACTTCAACGGCTTCACGCAGACGCCGTCCAAACAG
The DNA here is from genome assembly GCA_036001065.1 of Candidatus Methylomirabilota bacterium. NCBI lineage: Bacteria > Methylomirabilota (SeqCode) > Candidatus Methylomirabilota bacterium. The sequence goes on along the minus strand of DASYUQ010000030.1, from coordinate 8,543 downwards.
AAGTGGCTCGAGGTCCACGGCGATTCGCACTGGTCGCTCTTCTCCTCCGGCTACGGTCTCGCGCTCCAGAAGCGCTTCTTCGACTACTTCCTGAAGGGCATCGACAACGGCTGGGACGAGACGCCGCGCGTGATGCTGAACGTTCGCCACCCTGGCGAGAAGTTCGTGCTGCGGTCCGAGAACGAGTGGCCCTTGGCCCGCGCCCAGTGGACCAAGTTCTATCTCGATCCGGCCAGCAAGGCCCTCAGCGCGAAGGCGGTCGCAAAGGAGGGGAAGGTCGAGTACGAGGCCCTCGGCAACGGCGTCACCTTCTGGCTGCCCACGCGCGAGACGGAGACCGAGATCACGGGGCCCCTGGCCGTCAAGCTCTTCGTCTCGTCGTCGACGAAGGACGCCGATCTCTTCCTCATCGTCCGCGTCTTCGACCCGCAGGGCCAAGAGCTGACCTTCATGGGCTCCACCGACCCCAACACGCCGATCGCCAACGGCTGGCTCCGGGCTTCGCATCGCCGGCTCGACCCCCAGCGGAGCAAGCCGTACCAGCCGTATCATGCGCACGACCGGGTCGAGCCGCTGACGCCCGGTGAGGTCTACGAGTGCGACGTGGAGATCGTGCCCTCGTGCATCGTCGTGCCGGCCGGCTGGCGGCTGGCGCTCACCGTGCGCGGCAAGGACTATGAGTACGAGGGGGAGATCGGCGAGTTCGGGAAGAAGTTCCACTACGGCACCCGGGGCACGGGCGGCATGACGCACGACGACCCCGACAACCGGCCGACGGACATCTTCGGCGGCAAGGTGACGTTGCACGCCGGCGGCGGCCGGGAGTCCTATCTATTGCTGCCGATCATCCCGAGTCAGGGTGCCTAAGACCTTCCTACCCGCTGACTCGGCGGCTGGTTTGCTTAGCCGCGCACGAGGGGCGCGAGGTCGGTGATGGCGCTCACCACTCGATCTGCCGTAAACCCGAGCTCTTCGGGCGGTTCGCCGGGGCTGCGCTGAATCCACAACGTGGTCAGCCCGGCGGAGGCGGCGCCATTGACATCCCAGGAGTTCGAGGACACAAAGCCCAACTCGGCGTTATTGACCTTCATACGCTCGGGACCCAGATTGTAGACCCGCGGGCTGACCTTGAAGATTTTGACTTCCTCGACACTGATGATCGTGTCGAGCAGAGAATCGATTCCCGCGCTTTTGGCCGCCGCCTCTAGCATCCTCGGCTCACCGTTCGAGAGGATCGCCAGCCGCAAACCCTGCTTCTTCAGGGCCTCCAGACCCGGTTTAACATCCGGAAACGCGGTAAGGCTCAGGTAAGCCTCCATCAGCCGTTTGCGCTTCTCGGGAGTGAGATCCAGCTTGAGGCTCTTCGATGCGTAGACGAGTCCATCGTCGGTGAGCTGCCAAAAGTCCTTGTGGCGGCCCATCAGGCTGCGGAGCAGACTGTACTGGAGCTGCTTGACGCGCCAGAGTTGGGCCAGGGCGTTTCCCTTTCCAGGAAACAGCTGCTCACACAGTGCGGTCACCGAGAACACGTCAAACAGCGTCCCGTAAGCGTCGAAGGCAAACGCCTTGATGCTTTTGACGCGAGCGGGAGATTCAGCGGCCGAGACGACGCCCGGTGCTGACATCGCGCCCACTGCGGCGGCCGTGGAACCTGCAACTTTCATGAATTCTCGTCGATCAGTCGCCATACGTCCCTCCTTCCGTCCCCGAGAGTCTCCTGGCCTGCTCCAGACCGGTGGCCTTCGGGAGTCCACAGGGCCAGCATCATAGTTCTCAGGCACACGCGTCGCAAGTCGCCGAACGTCATCGATCCTCGATGGCGTCACTCCGGTGCCTCATGGTAGGTTAGGCGCCCCGAAGCGTCGACGCGCCCGAGGAGCCGAGAAGGAGATCGTGGAATGACGAACCGCCCCGCCGTGACGCCCGCGCTGCTCGAGGAGTACTGCACCAAGTTCCGGAACTGGGGGCGCTGGGGGCCCGAGGACGAGATCGGGACGCTCAACTTCATCACCCCGGAGGTCGTCAAGCGCGCCGCCGGCCTCGTGCGCAAGGGCAAGGTAATCTCCTGCGCCCTCAACTTCGACATGCACGGGCCCCAGACCGGCGCCTTCGGCCGGGTGAACCCGTTGCACAGCATGGTGGCCACGGGCACGGACCACGCGGCCGGCCGGCAGAAGCTGGCGGGCTTCGAGAAGGTGCCCTTCGGCTGGGGCTTCGCCGACGACCAGGTCACGATGTTCCTCCAGTGCGGGACCCAGTGGGACGGCCTCGGTCACATCTTCCACAACGGCAAGATGTACGGCGGCCGCGACGCGACCCTGGTCTCGGCCTCCGGCGCCGCCCGGAACGGCATCGAGCACTACAAGGACAAGATCGTCAGCCGCGGCGTCCTGCTCGACATCGCGCGCTACAAGGGCGTGGACGCGCTCCGGCCGGGCGAGCCCATCTACGTCGAGGATCTCGACGGCTGCGCCGGCCGGCAGCGCGTGACCGTCCAGCCCGGCGACATCGTCCTGATCAGGACGGGAGACGTGGGGCGGCGCGTCCGGGAGCGGAGCTGGGGCACCTTCTCGGCCGGAGACGCGGCCGGGCTCTCGTTCCTCACCGCCCCCTGGCTCTTCGACAAGCGCGTGGCCGGGATCGCCAGCGACACCTGGGGAGCCGAGGTCAGGCCCAACGAGCTGCCCGGGTCGTTCCAGCCGCTGCACCTCGTGATGGTGGTCAACATGGGCCTCCTGGTGGGCGAGATCTTCAACCTCGAGACGCTGGCGGAGGACTGCGCGGCGGACGGCGTCTACGAGTTCATGTTCGTGGCCCCGCCCCTGCCCATCACGCGGGCCGTGGGATCACCGATCAACCCCCAGGCCATCAAGTAGTCAAGGTCGACGGCATGCTCCATGCGCGTATTCTGAGATCGCCGACGGCCGGCTGCGGCCCGGTCGCCGTCGACGAGTCGTCGATCGCCAGCATTCCCGGGGCGCGCGTCGTCCGCGAGAAGGAGCTGGTGGCGGTGGTCGCCGAGCACGAGTGGGACGCAGTGCGCGCGGCTCGAGCGCTGAAGGTGACGTGGGCACCGCCCTGCACGCCGTTCCCTCCGATGGAGAAGCTCCACGATCACATCCGCCAGGCCACCGTGACCGGCCGCCAGGTACCCGTCAACAAGGGTGACGTGGACGGCGCGCTCAAGGCCGCGCAGCGCGTGGTCGAAGCCGAGTACGAATGGCCGTTCCAGTCCCACGCGAGCATGGGCCCGGCCTGCGCGGTGGCCGACGTGCGCGCGGACCAGGCCACGGTGTGGACCGGCAGCCAGAAGCCGCACTTCGCCCGTGACGGTGTCGCCAAGCTGCTCGGCCTGCCCCCGGACAGAGTCCGCGCCGCCTGGATCCCGGGACCGGGGTCGTATGGCCGCAACGACGCCGGCGACGCGGCCATGGACGCGGCGTTGCTCTCGAGGCTGACCGGCAAGCCGGTACGCGTCCAGTACATGCGAGACGAAGCCACCGGCTGGGACCCCAAGGGGCCGGCGGGCGTCTACCGCGGTCGGGCCGGGCTCGACGCCCAGGGCAACGTCATCGCCTACGACTTCTTCGGCAAGGGGTTCACGCGCCAGGACGTGGCCACGAACGAGAGCGATCCCAAGGACACGCTGGCCGGCCAGCTGATCGGCTTTCAGCCCAAGCCCACGGTGATCTTCCAGGTCCCGGCCGAGGCGTACGACTTCGCCAACAAGCGCTGCGGCTGGGAGTGCATCCCGCCGTTGCTCGACCGCGCCTCGCCGCTGCGCACCGGGCACCTGCGCGACCCGCTGGGGCCCGAGACGCACTTCGCGAGCGAGTCGTTCATCGACGAGGTCGCGCTCGCCGCCGGCGCCGATCCGGTGGCCTTCCGGCTGAAGTACGTCCGCGATCCCCGTCATGCCGCCGTCATCCAGGCGGCGGCGGACAAGGCGGGCTGGAGCAAGCGACCGTATCCCAACCCGCGCCGCGGCAAGGGCAACGTGATGGTCGGCCGCGGCTTCTCCTACACCGAGCGTAACGGCACGATCGTGGCCATGGTCTCCGAGGTAGAAGTGGACCGCCGGAGCGGACGCGTGTGGGCCAAGCGGTTCACGGTGGCGCACGACTGTGGGCTGATCATCAACCCCAAGGGTCTCGAGCTCACCATCGAAGGCAACGTCGTGATGGCGCTGTCGCGCACGCTGTTCGAGGAGGTGAGGTTCGACCGCGATCAGGTGCTGAGCGTCGACTGGACGAGCTATCCGATCCTCGAGATCCAGGACGCGCCCGAGCGCATCGACATCGTGCTCATCAACCGGCCGGATATTTCGGCCACGGGGGCGGGCGAGCCGGCGACGCGCACGGTGCCGGCGGCGATCGCCAACGCGATCTTCGACGCGACGGGGGTGCGCATCCGGCGGGTGCCGATCACGCCGGAGCGCGTGAAGGCGGCGCTGGCGCGGGCCTGACCTGGGGGCTGGCCGGCGCCGGCAAGGAGTTGCCATGAAACCGCTCGTGTCGTTTGGGCTCTGGCGATGGATCGAGGAGAACCGCGCGGCCTTCGAGCCCCCGGTCGGCAACAAGGTGATCTGGGAGGACTCTCAGTTCACTGCCATGGCGATCCGGGGTCCCAACGCCCGGCGAGACTTCCACGTCGATCCGTCCGACGAGATCTTCTACATGCTCGAGGGCGACATGGTGCTCGAGTACCTGGAGGCGGGCCGGCGCCACTCCCAGACCATCCGCGAAGGCGAGATGTGTCTCGTCCCCGCCTTCACCCCTCACTCCCCGCACCGTCCGGCGGGCACGTGGGGGCTCGTGATCGAGATCAAGCGCGGGCCGGCCCAGACCGAATCGCTGGTCTGGTTCTGCGACCGGTGCGACACCAAGCTGCACGAGGTCACCATGCACGTGGCGAATATCGAGAAGGAGTTGAAGACGGCCATCGAGCACTTCGACGTGAGCCTGGAGCTCAGGACGTGCCCGGCGTGCGGGCACGTCCAGCCGGAGCGGGCCCCGGTTCCCCAGCCGCCGTGACGACCTAGTGCCGTTCCAACTATTCGCGCCTAGGAAGGCACCGTGTACGTCGTTCGTGGACAGATTTAGTATCAACAAGTTGGAACGGCACTAGGAGCGTATCGGAGGGGGCCGTCGAGGCCCCCTCCGAGTTAGAGGCCGGCCCGGTTCTTTCCCCTCACCGCCCGGTTGACCACGTTGACCGGCCACTGGCCGGTGAGGACCCGACGCACCTCGTTGGGCGCTCCCGCCTGGAGTCCCACCATGGCCTGCTCGCTGTACCAGGCGGCGTGAGGAGTGATGGTCACGTTCTCGCGGCCGCGCAGGGGGTGCGGGTCGGGAAGCGGCTCGGGATCGGTCGTGTCGAGCGCACATCCCGCGATCCGGCCGGCGTCCAGGGCCCGGACCAGCGCCGGGGTATCCACGATGGGCCCCCGGGCGCAGTTGACGAGGAAGGCCGTCGGCTTCATCTGGGCCAAGGCCTCGTCGTTGATCATCCCCCGCGTCGGGGGGATGAGCGGAGGATGCACGGAGACGAAGTCCGACTCCCGGAGCATCTCGAAGAGCTCCTTCTTCTCGCCCGGGACCTGGAACTCTCCGGCCTTCACGAAGGGATCGTAATAGAGGACGCGCATCCCGAAGGCGGCCGCCCGCACCGCCACCGCGCGGGCGATGTTCCCGAAGCCCACCAGGCCCAGCGTGCGCCCCACCAACCGGAACATCGGCTTGCCCGGCGGCACCTCCCAGCGTCCCTTGCGCACCAGCCGGTCGTAGAGCGCCACCTTGCGCGCGCAGGCGAGGAGGAGGGCCATGGTGTGCTCGGCGACCTCCTCGATGCAGTAGGTGGGGTTGTTGGTGACGATGATCCCCGCCTCGGTCGCCGCGTCGAGGTCGATGGTGTCCACGCCGATGCCGTAGCGGGCGATGATCCTGCATCGGGGCATCCGGGCCATGACCTCGGCGGTGATGGGGCCGGCGTAGGTGTTAAGCAAGGCGTCGCAGTCCTTGGCCTCGGGTAGGAACTCCTCGGGCTGCCTGGTCTGGAGCGCCACGAGGCTGGCCAGGCCCTCGAGGGTCTTCTGCTCCACGTCCAGCGACTCCCAGACGTAATCGGTCAGGACCACCTTCGCCTTGCCGGCCATACGGTCTTGGAATCGCCCTAGGGCGAGGCGTCCCAGGGGAGGCTGGTGCCCAGCCAGTGCGTCAGCCCGATGACGTCATCGGGCTTGTAGACGTGGCGGGGCGGCGTCTCGAAGGTCATGTACGGCGTGATCCGGAGGATCACCCGCTTCTCCCGCCGCGCCCGCTCCGCGACGTGCGGCCGGTGGGACTCGGGAATCGGCTGCTCGGCCATCAGCGACATGATTCGCATGAGCTGGTCGACCACGGCGTCGAAGTCCGTGACGATCTTGGCGGTGCCGTACACCAGGAGGTAGGTCGGCGGCCACTTCTCGTCGAGGACGCAGAGCGAGACCTTGGGATTGCGCGCGACCGTCTTGGCCTTGGCGCGCTCAGCCATGGTCGAGACCAGGAGATCGTCGCCGTCCATGACGTAGTAGACGGCCGTCATCGCCGGGCCATGGTCGCGCCGGTTGTAGCCGAAGATGGCCGTGCGATGCGAGCGGACGAAGTCGCGGCGCTCCTTCCCGTTCATGCCGGCCTCAGCAGTTCAGGCAACGGGGCCAGTCGCGCGAGTAGACGGGATTCTTCAGATACTCCTCCGGGCGATACGTCCAGAACTGCGAGACGTTCGGAAAGGTGTGGATCACCGTGTTCTGCAGCTTGCCGCCCACGCGCTCGACCCGGCGCACGTAGATGCTCTGGATCGGGTGGCCGTACTCGTCGAAGCTGACCGAGCCCCGCGGCGCGTCGGCGAGGCTCACCCGGCGCAGCGCGGCGAGGAACTTGCCCGCGTCCTCGATGTCGCCCCCCACCGCCTCCAGCGCGGCCTTGAGCGCGATCCCGCCGGTGTACGTCCCCTCCGAGTAGTACGAGGGCACGTGGCCGTACTTGGCCTCGTAGGCGGCCACGAAGCGGCGGTTGGCGGAATTGGCCAGCGCCGCAGAGTAATGGAGCGCGCTCACGATGCCGAGGGCCTCGTCGCCCATCCGGCGCAGGATGTGCTCGTCGGTGAAGTTGCCGCTGCCGATGAGCGGGATGCGTTCCTTGAGGCCGGAGTCGGCGTACTGGCGCGTGAAGCGAAGCCCGTCGGCCCCGGCGGAGGCGACGTAGACGGCGTCCACGTCGCGCTTGAGGCTCGCGATGTACGGCGCGAAGTCGGCGGTGCCGAGCGGCGCGAAGAGCTTCTGCACGATCTGACCGCCGACCTCCTCGAACGTTCGCTGGAAGGCGGCGCTGGACTCGTGGCCGAACGCGAAGTCCTGGGCCACGATCGCGATCTTCCGGTACTTGAGGGTCTCGTACACCCACCGGCCGAACGGATGCGCGGGCTGCCCCGCCGACCAGCCCGTGCGCACGACGTAGAGGCTCCGCCGGCGCTGGGTGAGGTCCTCGGCGGCGACAGTGGGAGACAGCGTGGGCATCTTGCGGGCCTCGATGTACGGCAGGATCGCGTAGGCCTCCGCCGTGCTCAGCGGTCCCACCAGCACGTGCACGCCCTGACTCTCGACGAGCGCGCGTACCTTCGTCAGCGCGGTGGCGGGCTTGGCCTCGGTGTCCTCGACCGTGAGGCGGACCTCGCGCCCCGCCAGGCGCTGGCCCTGCTCCTCGAGGAACAGCGAAAAGCCGTCGGCCATCTCCTTGCCGTTCGCGGCCAGCGGGCCCGTCAGGGGCACGAACAGCCCGATCTTGATGGGCCCGCGCTGCGCCCAGGCCGAGACCCCGACGGCCAGTAGCAGACCAGCGAGGACGAGCGCCGTGACACGAGTATTGATGATCATCTCTCACCTCAGATCGGGGCGCCTGGCTGCGCGCACGGGGATGTATTCTAATCCAGCCCCGGGCCGCGTGGAGGACCTGCGCCCGGAGGCGGAAGGAGCCGGTATGCGGCATCGACACGTCACTTTCGCCCTGGCGCTTGCCGCCGCCGTCGCGGCCGGCGGTACGGCGTCGGCCCAGCACGGCGGGCAGGGCCATGCCCCAGGCGGCCAGGGTCATCTTGTCGCCCAGCGCTGCGCCGACGAGTTCACGAAGGTCGTGGGCGGAGGCGGCGGATTCGGCATGGCGTTCGCCGCCGACCAGAACGGCTACCCGGGACCGATGCACGTGCTGGAGCTCAAGGAAGCCCTCAAGCTGAGCCCCGAGCAGGAAGCGCGGGCCCGCGATCTGCATGCCGCGGTGCGGGCCGAGCTGCCCAAGAGCCAGCGGCTGCTGGACGCCGAGCGCCGGCTCGAGCGCCTGTTCGCGGACCGAACGGCCACCGAGGAGAGCGTGCGCGCCGCCGTGGCGGAGATCGAGCGGGCGCGCACCGAAGTCCGCCTGGTCCATCTGTTGACTCATCTACGCACGCGGGACCTCCTCACCGAGGATCAGCGGCGCGTGTACCAGCAGACCCGCTGGGGCGCGCGCTAG
>DASYUQ010000029.1 GCA_036001065.1 Candidatus Methylomirabilota bacterium | reverse complement strand
CTCCGCGATCTCGGCCTCCTCGCGGTCGTGCCGGCAAACGACCACGAGATTGCCCATGAGCGCCCGCCCCGACCGCTCGTCGGGCTGAGCGTCGGCCGGCTGCCAGGGACGGGTGAGCTGGCGCTCGATGCCGGCCAGGCTGACCGCCTCGGGCTCGCTGGCCACCAGATGCGCTGGCGTCACAAGGTTCTCCACTTCCGGCCGTCGGCCTTGATGAGCCGATCGGCTTCGACGGGGCCCCACTCCCCGGTCGGGTACTCGGGCAGGTAGCGCGTGCGGCCGGCATCCCAGGCGTCGAGGATCCCCATCATCCACGCCCAGGCCGCTTCCACCGCGTCGCGCCGCATGAAGAGCGTGGCGTCCCCGGCCATGACGTCGAGCAGCAACCGCTCGTAGGCCTCGGGCGAGCTGTCGCCGAAGGTGGCGCCATAGTGGAAGTCCATCTTCACCGGATAGATCCGCACCTTGGGGCCGGGCAGCTTGGAGGACAGACGCAGCGAGAATCCCTCGTCGGGCTGGATCCGCAGGGTCAGCACGTTCGGCTCCAGCGGCGCGTCGCGGTTGGTGTTGAACAGGATCTCGGGGACGGGCTTGAAGTAGATGGCGGCCTCGCTGACGCGCTTGGGCATCCGCTTGCCCGTCCGAATGTAGAAGGGCACGCCCGCCCAGCGCCAGTTGTCGATGAACACCTTCAGGGCGACGTAGGTCTCGGTCGTCGAATCGCGCCGGACGCCCTCTTCGCGGCGGTAGCCGGGCACCTCTTCGCCGTGATGGTAGCCGGGGCCGTACTGCGCTCGCACCACCTGCTTGTCGACGTCCCCCGCCGTCAGCGGGCGCAGGCAGCGCAGCACGTCGAGCTTGGCGTCACGGACGTTTTCGGAGTCGAGCGACCAGGGGGGCTCCATGGCGATCATGGCCAGGACTTGCAGGATGTGGTTCTGGACTATGTCCCGCAGCGCCCCCGCCTCCTCGTAATAGCCGGCGCGGAGGCCGACCCCTTCCTCCTCGGCGACGGTGAGCTGGACGTGGTCGACGTACTTCGCGTTCCACAGCGGCTCCAGCACCGAATTGGCGAATCGCAAGACCAGGATGTTCTGCACCGTCTCCTTGCCGAGGTAGTGGTCGATCCGGAAGGTCTGGGACTCGTCGAAGGTGTGGGCCAGCGTCGCGTTGATGGCGCGGGCGGTGGCCAGATCGCGCCCGATCGGCTTCTCGGCGATGACGCGCGAGATGGCCCCCTCGCCCGGCTCGGCGACGAACCCGTTGGCGTTGAGCTGCTCGACGCAGGTGGCGATGAGGCTGGGCGGGATCGACAGGTAGAACACCCGGTTGCCGGGGATCCCGAACTCGCTCTCGATCTTCTCCAGGCGCCGCTTGAGCTCGACATACGCCTGGGCGTCCGTGAACGAGCCCGTCACGTAGAAGAGGGAGCGCGAATACTCCTCCCAATGCGCCTCGTCGAGGGGACGGCGCGAGAAGCGCGCGATGCCGTCGCGGGCGAACGCGCGAAAGGTCGCGTCGTCCAGCTCGTTGCGCGCGAAGCCCACCACGGCGAAGTTGGTCGGCAGCACGCCGTCCAGCGACAGATTGTAGAGAGCGGGGAGCAGCTTGCGGGCGCTCAGATCTCCGGCCCCGCCGAAGATGACCAGCGTGCAGGGCTGGGGGATCAGGCTCTGGGCCAATCCCGCGGTGAGAAGATTCTGCATCCTCAGGCCTTCTTGACGGCGTGGCCACCGAAGGCGTTGCGGAGCGCGGCCAGCATCTTCTCCCCGAACGACTCCGCCTGCCGCGAACGGAAGCGCGTGTAGAGGGACGCGGTGAGCACCGCGGCCGGCACGTCTTTCTCGATCGCGTCGAACACCGTCCAGCGCCCTTCCCCGGAGTCCTCCACGTAGCCCTTGATCTTCTCGAGCTTCGGGTCGTCGTGGAGCGCGGAGGCCGCCAGCTCCAGGAGCCACGAGCGGACGACGCTGCCGTGCATCCACAGCTCGGCGATCATCGGCAGGTTGAGCTTGAAGCTGCTCTTGCTCAGCAGCTCGAAGCCCTCGGCGTAGGCCTGCATCATGCCGTACTCGATGCCGTTGTGGATCATCTTGACGTAGTGGCCGGCGCCGGCCGAGCCCATGTAGGCGTAGCCGTCCTCGGGGGCCAGGGTCTTGAAGATGGGCTCCAGGCGCTTCACGACCGCCGCGTCGCCGCCGACCATGAGACAGTAGCCGATTTTCAGTCCCCAGATGCCGCCGCTCGTGCCCGCGTCGATGTAATGAAGGCGCTTCGGCTTCAGCTCTTCGGCCCGACGCGCGTCGTCCTTGTAATAGGAGTTCCCGCCGTCGATGATCACGTCATCGGCCTGGAGCAGACCTGACAGCTCGCGGATGGTGCCTTCGGTGGGCTCGCCGGCGGGCACCATCACCCACACGGCCCGCGGCGGCGGGAGCTTGGCGACCAGGTCTTTGAGCGAGGTCGAGCCGACGGCCTGCTCCTGCACCGCTTCCTTCACGACCTCGGGCGACCGGTCGTAGACGACGACGCGATGCTTGTCGCGCTGAAGCCGCCGCACCATGTTCATGCCCATCCGGCCGAGTCCGACAAAGCCGAGTTCCATGTGCATTCTCCCTAATCTGGCCTGAGCGCGCCTTCCAGTAGACCACAGGCTCGGTCGAGCGCCGCGGGGTCGGCCGCGGGCAGATGCAGACGGAGCGCGCGGCGGCCCGTGGCCTCCAGCGAGGCGAAATCACCGAGCGCTTGCGCCATTTCCAGCACGCCGAACGAGAACGGCTCCCCGGGGATCGCCAGATCCTCCGTGGGCAGCGCGGTGATCACGACGAACTGACCGTTGTTGGCTCCCCCCTTGTGGAGCTGTCCCGTCGAGTGGAGATAGCGCGGACCGAACCCCAGGGTCGTGGCCACCCGCTTGGCGTTTCGGAGCGCCGCGCGGAGCCGCTCCAGCCGGACCTCCAGCGCCGGGTGGGCCGGCAGGTAGGCCAGGAGCCCCACGTAATCGCCCGGCTGGACCAGGTCCAGGAAGGCCCGCAGCGCCGCGGCGACATCCCGCGGGGGCCCGCCGATCTTGTCGAGGACGACCCGGTTGAAGGTGAGGCCGAGGCCGTCGGCCGTGAGGTGCGGCGCCGGCGAGGGGAGGCGCTTGTCCGCCACGTACTGCTTGAGGAGCGCCTTGGTGGCGTCCTTGGCCTGCTGCACGTTCGGCTCGTCGAAAGGATTGATCCCGAGAATCGCCCCCGCCGTGGCCGTGGCGATCTCCCAGCGAAGGAACTCGGCGCCGATCCCCAGGGGCTCCACCAGGCGGATGGTCACGATGGGGTGGCCGGCCGCGCGGAGCCGCTCGACCTTGCCGTCGCGCTCGTGCTCCTCCGGATCGCCCCCATGCAGGCGCAGCCGCACGAACAATCGGTCGTCACCGTACTCCGCCGGGGTGCCGAGCGGTTCGCCGGCGACCGGGACGATGCCGGTGCCGTTCTTGCCGGTGGACTCCGCGATGAGCTGCTCGACCCAGAGCCCGAACGGGCGGAGGCGCGGGCCCGTGATGAGCGTGAGCTTGTCCCGGCCCAACCGGGCCGCGCTGCCCATCACGATCCCGAGGGCCACCCCGGGGTTCTGTCCGATGGTGTTGGTGGGGCCGCAGAGAAGCGCCATGCCGCGCGCCCAGGCCAGCAGCCCGCCCAGGTCGAGGCCCATCAGCGCGGCCGGCACCATCCCGAAGAACGAGACCGCGGAGTAGCGCCCGCCGATGTCGGCCGGGTTCACGAAGATGTCGCGGTACCCCTCGTTCTGGGCGAGCTCGTGCAGCGCAGTGCCCTCGTCGGTGATGGCCACCAGCTGGCGCCCGGGGCGCTCGATGCCCGCCGCCTCCAGCCGCCCCTTGAAGTACGCGGCCAGCGTGTTCGGCTCGATCGTCGTGCCCGACTTGCTGGCCACCACGAACAGCGTTTCCTTGAGCGGGATCGCCCGCTCGACGGCGGCCACCGCGGCCGGATCGGTCGAATCGAGCATGGTGAAGACGGGCATGCCCGTCTGGACTCCGAGGACCGCGCGCATCACTTCGGGGGCCAGGCTGGAGCCGCCCATGCCGAGCAGCACGACGTGCTTGAAGCCGTCCCGGCGCACCGCGGCGGCGAACCGCGCCAGGCGCGGCAGATTCCGGGCCATGAGCTCGGGGGATTCGAGCCAGCCGAGCCGGTTGCCGATGCGCTTCTGCTCGGCCTGGTCGTCCGACCACAGCTCGGCGCGCTTCGCCCCGAGGCCGCTCACGAAGCCCGAGAGCTGGAACTCCACGTTGAACCGATCCAGCTCCTTGCCGAGCCCGGCGCCGGCGATCTCGTAGCGTCCCTTCAGCAACGCGGCCTTGCGCTTGGTGTCGATGCCCAGCATGAGCGCGGCGAACGAATCTTCGAAGGCGCCTACCGCCTCCACCTTGACCTGCGCGAAGATGGCCGGCATGTCCACGCCGGCCTGGGCCAGATCGGCGAACGCCCGGCGGGCGCCGTCGAGGTCGCGGGTGATCGTCGGGCGGGCCTGACCGTGATCGCGGAAGGCGGCCAGGGCGCCGGGGGGCATGGTGTTGACGGTATCGGGACCGACCAGCTCCTCGATGTAGAGCACGTCGCTGTACTTGGGATTCTTGGTGCCGGTGGAGGCCCACAGCGGCCGTTGCCGTCGCGCGTGCAGCGCCTCCAGCTTCTGGAACTCGGGGCTCGTGAAGAGCTGCTGGAATCGCTGGTAGACGAGCTTGGCGTTGGCGGTGGCCGCCTTGCCCTTCAATGCCTCCAGCTTTCGCTTGGTCTCCGCGTCGCGGGCGGCGGCCATCAGGCGATCGAGCGCCTTGTCCACCGCGGTGTCGATGCGGCTCACGAAGACGCTCGCCACCGAGGCGACCTTTGTGAGGTCCAGCCCCTTGGCGGCGCGGTCTTGCAGCCCGCCGATGTACGCCCTGGCTGCCCCCTCGTAGTCAGCCGGCGAGAACAGGGTCGTGATGTTGACGTTGACGCCCTCGGCGATCAGGCGCCGGGCGGCCTTGAAGCCGGCGTCGGTGCCCGGGACCTTGATCATCACGTTGTCGCGGTTGAGCAGTTTCCAGAGGATGAGTCCGTCCCTGACCGTGCCGTCGGTGTCGTGGGCCAGTTGGGGCGACACTTCGAGGCTCACGTAGCCGTCGCCGCCGGCGGTCGCCTCGTAGACGGAGTGCAGGATGTCCGCCGCCTCGGCGATGTCGGCGATCACGACGCGGGTATAGATCTCTTCGGCCGACATCCCGCGCCGGGCCAGGATGGCGATCTCGCCGTCGTAGGCGCTGCTCTTGTTCACGGCCCCTTCCAGGATGGTCGGGTTGGACGTCACCCCGCCCAGCCCGTCGTCCGCGATCAGCCGCAACAGCTCGCCGGAGGCCAGCAGATGCCGGCTCATGAAGTCGTACCAGACGCTCTGCCCGTATTGCCGGAGATCCGTCAGGGCCATCTCGCCCTCCTACCGGTCCACCGCGGCCGCGCCCTTGACCTTCCGGCCGAGGACGCGGTCGATGGCCCCGAGAATGTGCTCCGTGGTGAGACCGTAGGCCCGCAGAATCTCCTCCGGCGTGCCGGACTCGGCGAACACGTCGTCGATGCCCACGAACTCCATGGGGACGGGGTGCCGCTGGCCTACCGCCTGGGCCACGAGGCTGCCCAGCCCCGGCCGCGACAGGTGCTCCTCGGCCACCACGATGGCGCCGGTCTCGGCGGCCGCTATCTCGATGGTGGCCTCGTCGAGCGGCTTGGCGGTGTGACAGTCGATGACGCGCACGTCGATGCCGCGCCGCTCGGCGATCTCGGCGGCCTCACAGGCGACCGCGACCATGAGCCCGTTGGCGATCACGGTGACGTCGCTCCCGTCGGAGAGGGTCTTGGCGCGGCCGAACGAGAAGCGCTCGCCGGGCGCGTAGATCTTGGCCGTCCGCGGCCGGCCGACCCGGATGTAGACGGGACCGTAGTGCTCGGCGGCCGCCCGCACCAGCGCCGCGGTGGCCACTTCGTCGGCCGGCACCGCCACGGTGAAGCCCGGCAGCGAGCAGGCCAGCGCGATGTCCTCGATCGATTGCTGGGAGGGACCGTCTTCGCCCAGCGAAATGCCGCCGTGGCTGCCGACGAAGTTGACGTTGAACTCCATGTAGGCGCAGCAGATGCGGAGCTGCTCGTAGCCCTTGCACAGGAGGAAGGAGGCGAAGCTCGACGCGAACGGGATGAAGCCGCCCGCGGCCAGGCCGGCGGCCATCGAGCACATGTTGGCCTCGGCGATGCCCACGTCGAAGAAGCGGTCCTTGAACTTCTTGCCGAAGACGGAGGTGTACGTCGACTTCGAGAGGTCGGCGTCGAGGACGACGATGCGGGGGTTCTCCTGGCCCAGCTCGGCCAGCGCCCGGCCGTAGGCCTCGCGGGTGGCCATCCCCAGCTCCAGCGGCGACTTCCAGCGGCGGATCATGACCGGGCTCCGGCGCCGAGCTCGGCCAGCGCCTTGGCGATGTCCTCCGGCTTGTCGGGGACCGAGCCGTGGAACTTGAGCTGGTTCTCCATGTACGACACCCCTTTGCCCTTCACGGTCGCGGCCACGATGACGGTGGGGCGGTCGGTGACCTGCTCGGCCCTGGCGAACGCGTCCAGGATCTGCGCGTAGTCGTGGCCGTCGATCTCGAGCACGTGCCAGTTGAAGGAGCGCCACTTGTCGGCCAGGGGCTGCAGATCGGTGATCTCCTCGACGGTGGCGTCGAGCTGGAGCCGGTTGAAGTCCACGATGGCGCAGAGGCTCCCGAGCTTGAGGTGCGGCGCGTACATCGCCGCTTCCCAGATCTGCCCCTCTTCGCACTCGCCGTCGCCGAGCAGGACGTAGGTCCGGGAGGGGCTGCCCCGCAGTCGCGCGGCCAGGGCCATCCCGATACCCAGCGAGAGCCCGATGCCCAGCGACCCGGTGGAGGCTTCGATCAGCCCCAGCTTCCGCCGGTCGGGGTGACCCTGCAGGGGAGACCCGAAGCGGCGCAGCGAGGACAGGAGATCGTGGGTGATGTAACCGGCCTCGGCCAGCGCGGCATAGAGCACGGGACAGGCGTGCCCCTTGGAGAGGATGAACCGGTCTCGATCCTCCCAAAAGGGCTCCGGGGGCCGGTGGCGCATCACGCCGAAGTAGAGGCAGGCGACGAGGTCGGTCGCCGAGAGGCTGCCGCCCGGGTGACCGGAGCCGGCCGCCGCCAGCATCTCGATGATGAGGCGCCGGATGTTCCGGGCGCGGGCCGCGATCTCGGCGGTGTCGATCTTCTTCGAGGTCATGGTCAGTTCTCCCTTCGCCTGAGCTCCCTGATGGTGCCGCCATCGGCCACGAGGACTCGCTCGGCGGTGCCGAGGAAGAGCCCCGTGTCGACCACGCCGGGGATGCCCTCGATGGCGCGCTGGGTCCGGGCCGGGTCGGTGAGTGGACCGGTCGCGCAGTCCAGCGTGAAGTTGCCGTTGTCGGTCATGAACGGCCGACCGCCCTCGCGCCGGATCTCGGCGGGGAGCCCGAGCTCCCGGAGCCGGCGCTGGCAGAATCGCACCGCGAACGGCAGCACCTCGACCGGCAAGCGCCCGCGGCTACCGAGCGCCGGCACCAGCTTGTCGGCGCGGACGAGCAGGATCTGGCGTCGCGACGCCGCCGCCACGATGCGCTCCCGGGCCAGCGCGCCGCCGAAGCCCTTCATGGCGTCGAGCTGGGGATCGACCTCGTCCGCCCCGTCCACGGTGAGATCCAGGAGGCTCTCGCCCAGGTCGACGATTCTGAGACCCACCTCGGCGCCGAGGCGGGCGGTGGCCTCCGAGGTGGCCACGCAGGTCACCGTGAGCCCCCGCTGCACGCGCCGGCCGAGGGCCCGGACGAACGCGCTGGCGGCGGACCCGGAGCCCAGACCGACGAGGCTGCCGGCCTGGACGAGCTCGAGCGCCCGCTCGGCGAGGAGCGCCAGATCGTCGCTGGCCGACGGCTCGGCGTCCGCCGTCTTGGGCTCTCCGCTCACGCCCACTGGGGCCTACCGGGTGCGCCGCGAGGGGAAGACGAACGCTGTGAGGTCACGGGGCTGAGCGCCGAAACGGATCGTCCGTTGATCACGGCCGCCCCCTTGAGAATGCCAGGCCGATCGCCTCTCGTTTGTGCGAGGCGGCTAAGGTACACGACGTCCCGCGCGCTGACAACAGACAAAGGAAGCGTAGACTTCTGGTGATCGGAGCTCCGCAGGGGAGGGGCTTCATGGCCCACCAGCCATTGAGAGGACAGAAGGCACTCGTCACCGGCGCCAGCTCCGGGATCGGCGAGGGCATCGCCCGGGCGCTGGCGGCGGCGGGGGCCGCCGTCGTCGTCAACTACGCGGCCAACCCCGAGGCCGCCGAGAAGATCGTGGCGGGCCTCAAGGCCGGCGGGGCGCCGGCCATGGCGATCCGCGCCGACGTCTCCCGGGAGGACGAGGTCCAGGCGATGTTCCGCGAGATGATCGGGGCCTGGGAGACGATCGACATCCTGGTGAACAACGCCGGCGTCCAGCGCGATGCCCCGGTCGTCGAGATGACGCTGGAGCAGTGGGACCGCGTCCTCGGCGTGAACCTGACCGGCATGTTCCTCTGCGCGCGGGAGGCCGCCCGCGAGATGATCCGCCGGGGACCCCGGCCCGCTGTCTCCTCCGCCACCGGGAAGATCATCTGCATCTCCTCGGTGCACGAGGTCATCCCCTGGGCGGGCCATGTCAACTACGCGGCGTCGAAGGGAGGGGCGAAGCTGCTCATGCAGTCGCTGGCGCAGGAGCTGGCCCCGCACCGGATCCGGGTGAACGCCATCGCCCCCGGAGCCATCCAGACCCCGATCAACCGCGCGGCCTGGGAGACACCGGCGGCCCTGGACAAGCTCCTGAAGCTGATCCCGTACGGACGCATCGGGTCTCCCGCGGACATCGGGAAGGCCGCCGTCTGGCTCGCCTCCGACGACTCCGACTACGTGCACGGGCACACGCTCTTCGTGGACGGCGGCATGACGCTCTATCCGGAGTTCGC
>DASYUQ010000028.1 GCA_036001065.1 Candidatus Methylomirabilota bacterium | reverse complement strand
TAGTTGGAACGGCACTAGATGGCCATGAAGCCGGAAGAGGTGCTCCGCGCGATAGCCGCCGAGCGGGGCGACGCGATCTGCGTGCCGACGATGACCACGGCGCCCGCCTGGCGGACCCTGGCGCCCGACGACCTGTCGGTCACCTGCGTCGGCTTCATGGGCGGCGCCTCCGCCCTCGGGCTCGGGCTGGCCCTGGCCCGGCCGGAGCGGCGCGTGCTGGTCCTCGACGGCGACGGCTCGCTCCTCATGCAGCTCGGCTCGCTCGCCACCATCGCCGGAGCCCGGCCGCGCAACCTGGTGCACTTCCTGTTCAAGAACGGCGTCTACCACACCTCCGGCGCGCAGGACATCCCGGGCGGGTTCGATGTGGACTTCGTGATGATGGCCAAGGGCGCGGGCTATCGGGCCGCCTACGCCATCGACGACCTCGGCGAGCTCCGCCGCCGGCTGCCCAAGATCCTCACCGAGGAGGGGCCGCTGCTGGTGGAGCTCGTCACGGGGCTGGCGGCCGAGACGCCGATGACCGCTCGCGGGGCCAAGCCGTTCCACCAGCAGGCTGAGGAGCTGCGCCAGAAGCTCCTTCGGGTCGGGGCCTAGCCATGGAGTGCGGCCTGTTCACGGAGTTCCAGTGTCCGGCGGGGATGAGCGAGGCCGCGGCCTTCGACGAGTCGCTGGCGCAGATGCGGGCGGCCGAGGAGGTCGGCCTCGACGCCGTGTGGCTGGCGGAGCTGCACTTCCAGAGGGACCGCTCCGTGCTGTCCTCGCCCCTCGTCGTGGCCGCCGCCCTGGCCGCCTGCACCCGGCGCGTCAAGATCGGCATCGCCGTCCAGGTCCTGCCGCTGAGCCATCCGCTGCGGCTGGCCGAAGACGTGGCGACGGTCGACCATCTCTCCAAGGGGCGGCTCGACTTCGGCGTCGGCCGCAGCGGTCTGCCCGGGCACTATCAGGGCTTCAACATTCCCTACACCGAGAGCCGCGACCGCTTCCTGGAGACGCTCGACATCCTGGTCAAGGCCTGGACCCAGGAGCGGTTCACCCACGAGGGGAAGTACTTTCAGTTCCGCGACGTGTGCGTGATGCCCAAGCCCTATCAGAAGCCGCACCCGCCGCTGCGCATCGCCGCCACCACCCAGGAGACGTATCCGCTGGTGGGGCGCATGGGCTACCCGGTGTTCCTGGCTGCGCGCACCGTCTCCATCCCGGACCTCACACGCTTCGTCGTCGGCTACCACGAGGGCCGGGCGGCTGCCGGCCATCCCGGCCGCGGCGACGTGGCGCTCAGCATCCCCGTGTACGTGGCGGAGACGGACCGGCAGGCGCGCGACGAGGCCGAGGCGAGCACCATGCAGTTCTTCCGCGCGATCGCCAAGGCGCTGCAGAAATCGGACGGGGCCTCCCAGCAGACCACCGAGGCGCGCGAGGGCCGCGCCCAGCGGCTGGCCGAGATCACCTACGACGACGTGCTCCGCGAGCGGGCGGTCTTCGGCAGCCCCGGGACGGTCGCCGACCGCCTGCTGGAGCTCCAGGAGACGATCGGCTTCTCGAGCCTCTCGGCCTGGATGAACCCCGGCGGGCAGATTCCGCACGAGCGGGTGCTCCGCTCGATGCGTCTCTTCGCCGAGCGGGTCATGCCGCGCCTGAGCTGATCCCCCCGGCCGCGCGGGCCAGCCCCAGGCAGAACGCGCCGACGAAGCCCTCCAGCGAGCGGGCCAGGGCCAGCGTCTCCGCGTTGGCGGCCCGCAGCCGCGCGGTCGCCGCCTCGGCCTCGCCCCGCACCCGGGCCTCGTCCACCGTCAGCAGGCGGCCGCGATCGAGCACCAGGCGTCCGTCGATCATGACGCGGTCGACCGCGGACCCGCTCTCGCCGTTGACGAGCTGGAGCATCACGTCGTTGAGCGGCACGTAGTTGACGTTGGCGAGGTCCAGGAACACGATGTCGGCCTTGAAGCCCGGGGCCAGCCGGCCGATCTGCTCCGGCATGCCGAGGACACCGGCGCTTCCCGCCGTGGCCATGGTGAGCGCCTCGTCGACCGTCAGCCAGCGGCTGAAGTCGGGCGTCTGGATTCGTGAGAGATAGCTGGCGAGCCGGGTCGCCTCGAACATGTTCTGCGTGTCGGAGGAGCTGGCGGAATCGGTGCCGACGCCCACGCGGAGGCCGCCCTCCAGCA
Source organism: Candidatus Methylomirabilota bacterium (assembly GCA_036001065.1). Lineage (NCBI taxonomy): Bacteria > Methylomirabilota (SeqCode) > Candidatus Methylomirabilota bacterium. The sequence goes on along the minus strand of DASYUQ010000028.1, from coordinate 6,974 downwards.
TCTGACGCACGTGCGCCACCCCCGAGCCGAGCCGGAGATTGCTGAGCGGGTTGTGGGCGACGCTCGCTCCGGCGTCGGCGAGCCGCTTGACGTCGTCGGCCTCCAGCCAGACCGCGTGCGCGCCGCTGAACCGAGGGCCGAGCAGCCCGAGGTTGCCCAGGTGCGCCGTCAGCGTCTTGCCGTACTTCTTCCGCCCCAGCACGGCCTGGGCCCGGGACTCGGCCAGATGGGTCTGCAGCCCGACGTCGAACTCCCGGGCCAAGTCCCGGCAGCCCCTGAGGAACTCGTCGCTGCAGTGCAGCGGGATAGTCGGGCCCAGCGCCGGACGCACGCGCGCCCGATCGAACGGCCAGGTGCGGAGGATCTCGCGGCAAGCCTGGATGCTCGCCTCCCAGGGCGCGGTTCGGATCTGCTCCACCTGGCGCCGCGCCGGCTCCGGCACCGACTCCACGAGCCCGGGCAGGGCCTGCCAGAGCGTGCGGTCGGCCATCATCGGCGCCACCACGGCCCGCAGGCCCACGTCGTGGTAGGCGCGGGCGACGGCCTGCACGCCCTCGACCGTGGGCAGGGGAAACTCGACGAAGAGGTCGTAGCAGGCGGTGCAGCCCCGGCGCACCATCTCGATGGCGGAGAGCTGGGCGGAGAGATACTTGTCCTCCAGCGTCCGGTTGCCGTTCACGGCGGTGCTCCCGGTCAGCAGCACCTCCAGCGGCGCGCGGTCGGGGACCAGGCCTCGCGAGAGCGCCCCGTGGGCGTGCGTGTGGGCGTTGACGAGCCCGGGGATGAGCAGCCGATCGTGCGCGTCAATGTCGGCGGCGCCGGCGGGCGCGGCCATCCCCGGACGGCCGATCTCCCGGATGGTGTCGCCCGCGATCAGGACGTCGGCGGGCTCGCCCCGGTGGCCGCCGATGTCGAGCACCCGTCCCCCGCGAATGACCGTCGCCGTCGTCACGGCTGGCTCGCCATGTAGTGACCGATGGTGTGCGCGTCCGCCGTCTCCCGGGGCGTCTCGTGCACGAGCCGGCCCTCGAACATCACCACGATGCGGTCGGCCAGCTCGAGGAGCTCGTCGAGATCCTCGCTGATCAGCAGGACGGCCGCGCCGGCGTTGCGCGCGCCCATGATCCGGGCGCGGATCTCGGCGGTCGCTGCGAAGTCGAGCCCGGCGCACGGGTTCTGGGCGATGAGGACCCGGACGTCTTCGGACAGCTCGCGCGCCAGCACGGTCCGCTGAACGTTGCCGCCCGAGAGCGTCTCCAGAGGCGCCTGGGGGCCCGGCGTCCGGATGCGGTAGCGCTCGATCAGCGCGCGCGCCTGGGCCCGCAGCGCCCGCCGGCTCACCAGCCAGCCGCCGATCGTGTTCCGGCGGTCGTCGAAGTTGCGGAAGGCGAGATTCTCGGCGACCGACATGGTGCGCACGCAGGCGTTGCGGAGGGGCTCGTCGGTCAGGACGAACACGCGATGGCGGCGCATCTCCGCCCGCGTCCGCGCGTAGACGGTGCCGCCCACCCGGATCGCGCCCGACCCCGGCTCGCGCTGCCCGGCCAGGACCTCGACCAGCTCGCGCTGCCCGTTGCCGGACACGCCGGCCACCCCCACGATCTCGCCGGCGTGGACGCGCAGCGTGGCGCCGCGGACGGCCACGGTGCCCTTGTCGTTGAGGACGGTCAGGCGCTCGAGCTCGAGCCCGATGGCCGGTTGCGCCGGCGCCTGTCGCGCGGCCGGCTCGGGGATGCTCGCGGAGCCGATCATCATCCTGACCAGGTCGTCCCGGGTGAGGTCCTTCACTGGCCCGCCGCCGACCCGCCGCCCGCCGCGAAGCACGGTGACCTCTCGCGCGAACCCCAGCGCCTCCCGCAACTTGTGGGTGATCAGGACCACGGTGAGCCGGCGCTCCTCCGTCAGCTCACGCATGACTCCCAGGATCTGGTCCGCCTCGTCCGGCGTGAGCACGCTGGTCGGCTCGTCCAGGATGAGGATACGGCGCCCGAGGTAGAGCTGCTTGAGGATCTCCACCTTCTGCTTCTCGCCGGCGGCCAGGGTCGCGACCGGCCGGTCGGGATCGATCGCGAAGGGCATCCGCCGCTGGAAGGCGTCGATCTTCGCGCGCTCCTCGTCCCACCGGATGACCGCGGGCAGATCCTCGGCGCCGAGGACGAGGTTCTCGGCCACCGTCATGCTCGGCACCAGCGTGAAGTGTTGGTACACCATGCCGAAGCCGAGCCGGTGGGCCTGCCGCGGGTTGCCGATCGCGCACTCCCGGCCGCCGACCAGCACGCGGCCGGCGTCCGGCCGGTGGTAGCCCATGATGCACTTCACGAGCGTGCTCTTGCCGGCGCCGTTCTCCCCGAGGACGGCCTGGAAGCTGCCGGGCCCGAGCGCCAGCGACACGCCGTCGAGCGCTACCAGATCGCCGAAGCGCTTGGTCATGCCGAGGACCTCGACGGCCGGGGGGACCCCCGTCATTTGCTGATGGTGAGCTCGCTGGGCGCGCCGGCCAGCGCGTGCCGGGGCGAGGAGCTGGCGATGAGGAGGATCAGCGTCAGGACGTACGGCGCGGCGCCGTAGAGGTAGTAGTTGGACGCGATGCCCACCGATTGTAGCGCCGGCCCCAGCGCGGTGGCGCCGCCGAAGAGCAGCGAGACCCAGAAGCAGTGGATGGGGTTCCAGCGCGCGAAGATGACGAGCGCGATCGCCATCAGTCCCTGACCGCTCGACAGGCCCTCGTTCCACGTTCCCGGGTAATAGAGCGACAGGAACGATCCGCCCACGCCGGCCAGGAAGCCTCCGGCCATGGTGCTCAGCGTCCGCACGGCGCCGACCGAATACCCGAGGGCCTTCGCCGCATCGGCGTTGTCGCCGGCGGTCCGCACGACGAGGCCCCACCGCGTGTGGTGCAGGGCCCACATGAGAAGCGGCGCCAGCACCGCCCCGACCACGAACAGCGCGTTGAGCTCCAGCGCCGCCCGGATCTGAGGCGAGGCGCTCCAGGCGCCGAGTGCCAGGTGCGGCAGCCGCGGCGCCACCGGCTCGATGAAGGGCTTGCCGAGATAGAACGCCAGCCCCGTGCCCAGGAGGAACAGGGCGATGCCGACGGCGATGTCGTTGACGCGGGGCAGGGTGGAGACGCCGCCGTGCAGGAGGCCGAACGCCGCGCCCGCCGCGCCCGCGACGAGCACGCCCAGCCACGGCGAGCCGCTGAGGTAGGCGACGGCGTAGGCGCTCATGGCGCCCATGACGAGCGTGCCCTCCAGCCCGAGGTTCACGCGGCCGCTCTTCTCGGTGAGCGTCTCGCCGAGGCTCACGAAGAGGTAGGGCGTGGAGACCCGGGCGGCGCCGCCGAGCACCGCGATCAGTACGCCCCACCAGCCGAGATCCGTCGCGGGCGGCACGTCACACCGTCGGCGACCGGAAGATTTTGAATCGCCCGTAGAGCGTGTTACCCGCCAGCACGGCGACGAACAGCAACCCCCGGAGCACGAGCGTGGCGGCGTCGGGCAGACCGAAGCGCCGCTGGAGGAGACCGCCGCTGGCGGAGATCCCACCCAGGAGGATCGCCACGAAGACCACCGCCAGAGGGTTCTGCCGTGCCAGGAAAGCCACCAGGATGCCGGCGTAACCGTAGCCGACGACCAGCGACGAGCTGGCGAAGCCGTGGACGGCGACGATCTCGATGGTGCCGGCCAGCCCGGCGGCGGCGCCGCCGATGAAGCACGTGGCCAGCACCATCGCCCCGACGGGCAGTCCCGCCGTCTGGGCGGCGCGGACGTTGCCGCCGAGGATGTCGACGGCGAAGCCGAAGGTGGTGTGCCGCATCAGCCCCCAGGTCAGGAGACAGGCGACGACGCCGAAGGCCAGGCCCCAGTGCACACCCGTCCCCGGCAGCTCGCCGATCATGAGCCGCTCGCCGATGCTCCAGCTCGCCGGCTTTAGGACCTGGGCGAAGTCGCGGATTGGGCCGGTGACCAGGTGGTTCATGACCGCGATGGCGATGTAGTTCAACAGCAAGGTGCAAATCGTCTCGTTCACGCCGCGCCAGTGGCGCAAGGCACCGGCCACGCCGATCCAGAGGCCGCCGGCCAGAGCTCCGGTCACGCACATCAGGGCGACCGCGAGAGGCGGGGGCCATCCCGCCAGCGTCACGCCGGCCAGGACCGCGGCCACGCCGCCGACCACCAGCGCGCCCTCCCCGCCGATTACCAGCAGCCCGGCCCGGGCCGGCAGGGCCGTGCAGAGCCCCGTCAGCATGAGGGGCGCGGCCTGGGTGAGCGTCTGCTCGATCGAGAACCAGGTACCGAAGGCGCCCAGGAAGAGGGCGGCGTAGACCTCGAGCGGGCTGAGGCCGCGGAGCACGACGAAGGCCCCGAACAGGACCAGCGCGGCCAGGAGCGCGGCTGCCGAGATCGCCGCCGTCTCCGCCCACGACCGGACCAGCACCGGCTACTTCTTGAGGCCGGTCTTCCCGATCGCGCCCTCGACGAGGAAGTTGACGGCGAGCTTGAACTTGTTGTCGTCGTTGGCGATGACCTGGCCCTCTTTGAGGATGACGTTGCCCTCGTTGTCCTTGAGCGGCCCCTGGTAGAGCTTGAACGTGTCGTCGATGAAGGCCTGCCGGATCTTGAGGATCTTGCTCCGCACCTCCGGCGACACCGACCGGCCGAAGGGGCTGATCGCCACCATGTCCTGACGGAAGCCGCCGCGCAGGAGATTCGGGTACGAGCCGCCGGTTTGCCAGGCCTTCACGAACTGGGCGCCGGCGGCCCAGTTCCACTCGGCGCCGGTGAGAAAGCCCTTGGGCGCCAGCTCGCTCACGTCGGTGTGGTAGCCGCAGCTATAGATCCCGCGCCGCTCGGCGTTCTCGACCACGACCTTGGCGCTGTCGACGTTGGCCACGATCACATCGACGCCCTGGTCGATCAGGCTGTTGGTGACCTCCGCCTCCCGGACCGGATTGTTCCAGTCGCCGGTGATCACCACCTGGCAGGTGATGCTCGGGTTGACCGCGCGGGCGCCCAGGATGAACCCGTTGGCGTTGTTGAAGATGAAATAGAGGGGCTTGCTCCCGATGAAGCCGATCTTGCCTGTCCTGGTCGCGTGCCCGGCGGCCACGCCGCAGAGATAGTGCGGCTCCTCCATGTAGCCCCGGTAGCCGATCGTGTTCTTGGGATCGCCGTCCTTCCAGAGGGCGCCGATGTGGACGAAGAGCACGTCGGGGTGCTTGGGGGCGAGCTTGAGGACGTTCGGCCAGTAGCCGAACGAGCTGGCGAAGACCGCCTTGGCCCCGTCGTGCCGGATCATGCCCTCCATGACCTTCTCGGCCTCGACCGTCTCCGGCACGTTCTCCTGCTCGATGAGCTTCACGCCCTCCAGCCGGGCGATCTTCTTGGCCGCCACCGCATGCGCCTGGTTCCAGCCGTAGTCGTTTTTGGGTCCGACGTAGATGAAGCCCACCGTCAGCGGCTTCACGGCGGCGCGGGCCTCCCGGCCGGGCAGGAGGCCGGTCAAGCTGCTGGCGGCCAGGAGGCCGGCGGTGCCGGTGGCGACCTGGCGGCGCGTCAGGGTCACATCGCTCATGGCTCGTTCCTCCTCCCCGATGGGGGCGACATACAATAAACAAAAACGGGGAGCCTGGCTACCGTGACCGACGACGTGGCCGCGCCCTTCGACGTCTATCGCGACGTCGTCCGGCCCGAGTGGATCGACCACGTGTTCGACCTCGCCACCAACGAGTTCCTCCGCTGGGTCGGGTGTGACGACGGGCACCGCCGGGACCGGCAGGTGACGACTTTCTGCTCCCGCTAGACCGCCGAGGGGCCCGGGCCCCCTGTGGCGACTCCGACAGGCCAGCGATGAGAGCGGCGACGGCGCGTTCAGCGCCCGCCACCGGCCTCCTGGGACCGCCGCGATCTCTAGGGGCTCAGATCAGACCGCGTGGCGATGACGTAGGCGGCCAGGACGGCGTACCGGCGGACGAGCCCTTCTGTCCCCCGCCCAAACGCGACGGGTTGGCCGGCTTCGTCAAGCGCATTGATGAGCTGAAGGACGCCGAGGACCCCGGCTGGCTCCTGCTCAATTGGGACGGCCAGGATCGAGCGGTATCGGTAGGTCGGGTCGTCGAGCGCAGGATTGAACTCGTACGGGGCACCGGCAGGAATGTGATCCACGTCCGGGACATTGACCGCGTCGCGGGTGCGCGCAACGTACCCGGCGATGCTGTTCGCGGCGATGGGAAGTGCGAGGTCCTGGAGCCACGACCGCAGGGTGTGGAGGCCCCACTCGCGCTCAAGAGTATCGTTTTGAACCACAGTGAGCCTCAGGATTTCGCCGTGCCGCAGGTAGATCGCGCCGCCGTCCGCTCGGACTAGCCGACGAAGCCACGTCAGCAACCGGTCGAGCGCTGCGTGGAGGTGGTTCCCAGAATGCGTGAGGGCGAGGGCGGCCAGTTCCTGGTCGAGTCGGACCAGCGCTTCGGGGAGATCGCCCACGAGATCCTCGGGGAAGTCCCCACTGCCGCCGTCCGCAAGCATTGGTCCCTCGTCGTCTGGGGTCACGACGTTCTACCGAGCAAGCCTTGTACCAAACCGAGATCGCACCGAAAGCCGCCGCGCCGACTGGAGATTTGGCCTGCATGCTCGTTTCAGCAGCCAGTCGACTGGTCACTTTAGCACCGTCCGGTGCCGACACATCTCTGATGCAAACGCACTAGTGCCGTTCCAACTTGTTGATACTAAATCTGTCCACGAACGACGTACACGGTGCCTTCCTAGGCGCGAATAGTTGGAACGGCACTAGTCCTGTCTGGCGCCGTGCCGGCGCCGGCGAGATACCGCGCCGCCCCTACGTAGGCCAACTGCTCCTTGTGGTGGCACTGATATGCATCGTGCGCAAGCGCCCCCGGAGGCGCAGGGGGCAGCAGACTGCATCCCGTCGTGAGGAGTGCGGCGAGCGCGGTTATCTGCGCGTATCGCCAGGCT
>DASYUQ010000027.1 GCA_036001065.1 Candidatus Methylomirabilota bacterium | reverse complement strand
GCGCCGGCAAAGCCGGCGCTCGAAAGCGCTGTTTGGCTCCCATCATCGCTAGATGGCCTTCGCTTCCTCGCGGAGCGCCCGCACCAACTCCTTCACTGCGGTCGGCACGTCGCCCTGGATGACGCGTCCGGGCGGCCGCGGCGGCAGCGCTTCCAGCGTGACAACGCTGAGCTGCGGGGGTTCGGCGGCGACCCCGAGGTCGGCGGCCTTGAGATCCTTGATCTCCTTCTTCTTGGCGCCCATGATCCCTTTGAGCGTCGGATAGCGCGGCTCGTTCAGGCCCTTTTGGGCGGTGAGCACCGCGGGCAGCGGGAGATCGAAAACCTCCAGCCCGCCCTCGACCTGGCGCGCGACGCGGACGCTCTTGCCGTCGGCGTCGATCGTTTCCTCCATGATCCAGTACGCGCAGGGCCAGCCGAGCAGGTCGGCGAGCTGCGCCGGCACCGCGCCCATGTCGTCGTCGATCGCCTGGCGCCCGCAGAGAACGAGCTGGGGCGCCTCCTCCTTGACGACGGCGGCCAGCGCCCGCGCGGCGGCCAGGGTGTCGGCCTCGGCCAGAGCCGGATCATTCACGTGGATGGCGCGGTCGCAGCCCATGGCCAGACACGAGCGCAGCGCCTCCTTGGCCCGCTCCGGGCCCAGCGAGACGGCGACCACCTCGGCCGGTCCGCGCTTTTCCTTGATACGCAGCGCCTCCTCCACGGCGAACTCGTCGTAGGGGGACACGATCCAGGTGATCCCGGCGGCATCGATGGCCCGCGGGTCGGCGCCGATCTTCACCTGCGTCGCCGTGTCCGGCACCTGTTTGATGGCCACCAGGATCTTCATGCGGAGGCTCCCTCGAAGTGGAGTTCCCGGGTGATCCGGAACCGATCGCCCGGGATGAAGACGCGGTCGAAGACGACCGCCTGGCCGCCCACCGCGAACGAGACGCGCTCGGACTCGAACGCCGGGGCGCCGACAGCGCAGCCCAGCTCGCGCGCCTCGCGCTGCCCCAGACGCACCGCGGAGACGCTCTCGCGGGCGCGCGCGATGACGAGCCCGACTTTGAACTCGAGCGCCTGGCGCAGGGGCGTGGCGGCGAGGTCTGCCTTGAGGAGCTCTTCGCCGATGAGCGCCGGCAGGAAGGAGCGCTGCAGGCTCATGGGACGCCCGTCCACGAGCCGCAGCCGCTCGATCTGTAGCGCGCGGGCGCGGGGCCCGATCTCGAGCGCCGCGCTCACCCGCCGGTCGGCGGCGACGAAGCGGCTCGACAGCAGGCGCGTGCTCACCGGCTCGCCCCGGGCCCGCAGCTCGCCGGCCAACCGGCGGAGCTGAAGGATGTCGTAGTCGATGGACGGGGCGGCGACGAAGGTGCCGAGGCCGTGCTGCCGTCGGATGAGATTGTCCCGCTCGAGCAGCTCGAGGGCGTGGCGGACAGTCATCAGCGTGACGCCGAAATCCCGCGCGAGCCTGCGCTGATTTGGCAACCGGACGCCGGGCCCGAGGTCACCGCTTTGGATCCGCTCGCGCAACTCCTCGGCGATGCGGTGATACCGCGGCACCCGCCCGTTCATTCGACCTCTCTTCCGCTCGGTGTTCTAGAACACCTCGGCCCCGATCAGGCTGCGAAGCGCCGACACTGGGGAAACTCGGGCAAAGCCGAGAACAGCGAGATACCGCGCGCACCGCAGCGACGCCCGTATTGTACGGCCGCCGCCGGGCAGGGCGCAAGCCACGCGCGGCGTGCGCGATCGCCGCCCCCCAGCGCCGGCTCAGTACCGCAGACGGAGGACGAGCGGGTTGTCGAATTCCTCTCGGCCGATCGTTTGCGAGTGCGCGCTGAGGAGGCCGAAAATCAGCAGCAGGACTGCGCCCACGCTGCGCTCTCTCACACGCGCGGGCTCTAGTGCCGTTCCAACTATTCGCGCCTAGGAAGGCACCGTGTACGTCGTTCGTGGACAGATTTAGTATCAACAAGTTGGAACGGCACTAGGGGACCTCGCTGGCGAGCTTGCCGTTGACGCCCCAGTTCGACTTCTCGACGTCCTGGAAGACGATGTGCACCTGGTCCGGCGTCGTCTTGCCGATCTTCACCATCGCGTCGGTGATGGCGGCGACGATCTGCCGCTTCTGCTCCTGCGTGCGGCCGGCGTACCACTGGATCGTGATGTTCGGCATGACCTGTCCTCCTGGCTTGGTCCGACGCTCCGGGGGGCCGGGCTCCCGGAGGCTAGGGGGACTATAGCCTTAGAATTTCGCTTGCGCGACGGTCTTCTGCTAGAGTGGATCTAGATGGCGATGCGGATTTTCGCCATGGCCCGGTGACGGAGTTCATCGCCGACGCCCCCGTCGTCGCCCGCTCGTATTGCCCCGGTTGTGAGCCCGACGCTGACCCGACGCGCGAGATCCTCGACGTGCGCTGGTGCGACGCCCACGCCCCGACCCGCGACGGCTGCGACGACACCGCCGTGACCTCCGACGCGTTTCTGTCGGGGAGCGCCGAGGCGGGCGGCGACGCGAACCGGCGCTGGTGCGAGCTGCTCCACGCGAGCTCCAAGGCCCAGCGGACGCGCGCGGGGGGCCGCCTCACCCCCGCTCGGCGCCGGCCACTCTAGGCCGCGGGCGTCAGCTCGACGACGAGTCCGTCGCCCCAGCCGTACTTCCTCGCCGAGAGCGCGCGAATCCCCAGGGCCAGCTCGGGCTCGCTGACCGCATCGACGAGGCGCGCCGTCCCCGCAAAGGTCTCCGGCCCCACCCGCACCTGCACCCGCGGCTCCGCCCGGAGGTTCCGGACCCACTGGGCTTCCTCGCCGCGCTCGGCGACGACGTAGTACCGCCCGTCGCGCCGCGTGAACCAGATCTCGATCTCGCGGGGCCGACCGCTCCGCCGGCCGGTCGTCGTCAAGTAGAGATGCTCCGGCTCCGGCGTGCTCACGTCGCCCTGGCCAGCGCCGCCCGGACGCGGCGGACAGTCCAGGCGTTGACGCCGGCGGCGACGAGCCGGCGGGAGTTCCCGGTCTCGCTCTCAATCCTAAGCCGCGTGCCCTGCCCTTGCGCCGTCGCCGAGACGCGGATGGTCACCTCGACCCGCCAGGGCCACGCGCGCGCTTCGAGCGTCGCCTCCTCCGCGTCGTAACGCGTGAGCCGGGCGCCGAGCCGGCGGAGCGTCTGGGCGCTGCGGAGGAGCGCCTCGTCCGGCGCCCCGGCGGCGGCGCACTCGGCGGTGGCGCGAGCCCCCACGCTCAGACCGCCGCGACGATGGCGATCTCGACCAGGTACTTGGACGAGGCCAGCCGCGCCTCCACGGTGGCGCGGGCGGGGGTGTTCTTGGGATCGACCCACGCGTCCCAGGCGGAGTTCATCTCGTCGTAGGTGGCCATGTTCGCCAGGTAGATGGTGGCCGAGAGCAGCTTCGACCTGTGGCTGCCGCTGGCCGCCAGCAGCTCGTCGATCTTCTTGAGGATTTCCTCGGTCTGGCCCTTGACCGTCGGCGACCCGCCCGCGACCTGGCCCGCCAGGTAGACGGTGCCGCCGTGGACGACGGCCTGGGTCAGCCGGGGCCCGACGTTGTGCCGTGTGATCGTCATGTTCGGCTCCTCTCGCTGATGGCGTTCACGACCCCCGGATTCTATCCAACGGGATCCTGCAGCCAAGTACCGTAGTCGAGCAGGCCTCTCCCGCGAACTGGCGGCGGGTGCAGCCCGTTCGGGGAACCTCTGCCCGGGCCGACGAAGGTCGATGGCATTCCCTTTGCTGCGCACCCATGTAGGAACCAGGCGAAAGCAAGGGGGGCCTCGATGACACGCGTAGTCGTCGTCCTCTCCGTAGCCCTCATCCTGAGTGGCTGCGTAGGGAAAATGCCCGTCCTCCAGAAGCGGTCCTTCGACTTCAAGTCCACCGCCCTGTTCAGGCAGCCCTGCGACGCGAACGTCCCGCTCGAGGAGTACGAGATCGCGCTCAATCGCTGCAACACGAAGCGCCTGCTTCGGATGATCGACACCTTCCTCACCATCCAGGAGGCCGACGTGAGCCAGGGCGTCTCCGGCGACACCCTCACCGACGTCCGCCAGAAGGGGTTCACGATCTACATCGACGAGGACAGGAAGATCCGGCGGCCCAACACCCGGGTCCTCTACGGCAGCGAGGCGCTCGCCGCCGTCGGCATGGCCGTGAGCCCCCCGCCCCTGCAGAAGCCCGAGGAGATCAAGGCCTACGCCGACTTCATGGGCCAGCACTACGCGGAGGAGTACGTCGAGCGGGACATGACGCAGGCCGCCGACCGCTTCTGTCTCAACACGCGCGACTCACTCGACGTCGGCGAGGATCGCGTCTTCGCCATCGTCTGGCGCGAAGGGCGCGTCTTCAAGCGGATCATCAAGGGCGGCCCCATCAACAACCCGAAGCAGCAGCGCGCGCTCCTGGTCTGCCCGGGCGACTTCATCCTCGATACGCTGACTGGGGCCGTCGGCACCGGCATCAAGGCCCTGAGCCCGATCAAGTGAGCCCGCGCCGTCCTTGACCGCGGGGGCCGGGCCGGCTACTCTCGACGCACTTCAGCGGCCGCGGGCGTTCCGACGCGGCCGCAGCGTTCTCAACCCTTCGTAAGGACGAGGCCCGACATGAGTCTACTGAGCGGGAGGGTCGCGATCATCACCGGGGCCAGCAAGGGCATCGGTCGCGTGATGAGCCAGCGCTTCGCGCAGGAAGGGGCGCGGGTGGTCTGCGCGGCGCGCTCGGGCGCGCTGGTGGAGGAGACGGCCGAGCTCATCCGGAAGGCCGACGGGCAGGCGGTGGCGGTCGTCGCCGACGCCGCCACCGAGGAGGACGCGCGCCGCATCGTGACGGCGGGCGTCAAGGCCTTCGGCAAGGTCGACACGCTCGTCAACAACGCCGGTGACGGCGGGCCCACCAAGCCGGTGCAGGAGTACGCGACGGAGGACTGGTTCTACACGATCAACTCCTGTCTCACCAGCTCATACATGATGACCCGCTTCGCGGTGCCCGAGCTCATCAAGGCCGGCGGCGGGTCCATCGTCAACATCTCGTCGGTGGCCGGGCGCCGCGGCCTGGCCTATCGCATCGGTTACTGCTCCGCCAAGGCGGGCCAGGTGGGCATGACCTACGGCCTGGCGGTGGAGCTGGCTCCCCACAACATCAGGGTCAACGCCATCGCGCCCGGTGCCGTCGAGGGCGACCGCATCGACCGCGTGATCGCCGGCCAGGCCCAGGTGCGGGGGCTCCCGGTCGAGGATATGCGGAAGGCCTTCGTCGAGCGCTCGCCCCTCAAGCGCATGAGCACGCCCGACGACATCGCCGCCCTGGCCGTCTTCCTCTGCAGCGACCTGGCCCGCAACCTCTCGGGTCAGTGCATCGCGGTGACGGCGGGCGAGCCGGCGCTGTAGGCGTCGGGGCGCCCGTCAGGATCCCAGCAGCCCGACGCCGATGCGGGCGGCGGGATCGGGCAGCACGGGCGCCGGCGGGGGCGCACTCACCTTCTGCAGCGCCGGCATCACCTCGCGCGCGAAGAGGCGCATGCTCCGCTCGGCCTCGTCGTAGGGCATGCCGGCGTAGCTGAAGACGCCGACGAAGTGACTGTTGCCCGTGCGAGCCTGGACGTCCAAGATCTTCGCGGA